>JAFVMQ010000018.1 GCA_017506825.1 Bacteroidales bacterium | reverse complement strand
TTAGGAGCGACAGCCGGCTCTTTACCGAAATCATTGTAAGAGTTGATAGAAGGAGAGGCAAGGATTTCACCTGTAACATTCTTAGGTTTGAAAGAGTCGAAATTGAGGACCACAGTCTGAGGTTTTCCAATTACTGGGTTTGCGATGGAAACATGAAGTCTGCCCTCGGCGTTTTTTGAAGCAGTAACACTTATCTCAGGCATGATACGGCCTGAAGGCGCAACCATGTCTGCTGCATTGCACTCGGTCGGAACGAACTGCGCATCCTGATGGACATTGTACATACGGAAGATATGGTATGTAGGAGTAAGGACGATTTCGCTGCCTTTTGTAAGGATCATCGCCTGAAGAACATTCACTATCTGAGCAATGTTCGCCATTGTAAGGCGGTCAGTGTGGCGATGGAAGATGTTCAGAGACATGGCAGCGATCATCGCGTCGCGCATGGTATTCTGCTGATAAAGGTGACCCGGGTTGGTGCCTGGCTCAACATCGAACCATGTGCCCCACTCGTCGAGAAGGAGGTCTACCTTGAACTCGGGATCCAGAGCCTTCATGATAGCTTTGTGATTCTCTATCACCTCTTCGACCTCAACAGCCTTTGAGATCATATTGTACCACCATTCCTCATCGAAATCGATAGCCGATCCTTTGGAACCATTCCAACCTTTTACTGTATAATAGTGGAGGGAAATACCATCCATAAGGCCTGTACCTATCTGATTCATAAGCACCTTGGTCCAGTTGTAGTCATAGTCAGTCGCACCGCTGGCTACCTTGTAAAGGATATTTCCGTCAAAGTTGCGGCAGTATGTTGAATAACGGCGGTATAGATCCGAATAATACTCCGGACGCATGTTTCCGCCACATCCCCAGCTTTCATTGCCGACACCGAGGTATTTGAGTTTCCATGGCTCCTTGCGGCCGTTGGCAGCACGCATTTCAGCCAATGTACCACCTTCAGCAGTGATGTATTCAATCCACTTTGCAAGCTCTTCAACTGAGCCGGAACCTACATTTCCTGAAAGATATGGCTCACAGTCGATAAGTTCGCAGAGGTTGAAGAATTCGTGGGTGCCGAAAGAGTTATCCTCCACGGTTCCTCCCCAGTTGTTATTTATCATCTTAGGACGGTTTTCCTTAGGACCGATTCCGTCCATCCAATGGTACTCGTCTGCAAAGCATCCGCCCGGCCAACGCAACACAGGAACCTTGAGCACCTGAAGAGCCTCGATGAGATCTTTCCTGTATCCATCGATATTAGGAATGTCAGACTCCGGACCTACCCAGATTCCATCATATATGCAACGGCCGAGATGCTCTGCGAACTGTCCGTAGATCTCCTTATGTATCTTCGGCTGATTTTCAGCCTCCTCGTGAACATTGACCTGTACCTGAGCATGAACGGCGACAGCCGCTAAAACTCCTGTTAAGATTAGTACGATTCTTTTCATAGGGTGGTGTTTAATGTTATTCTTATCTGTTATTTCAGCCAGTTCTCCGGGTTATGCGGAGTCTTTCCCTGCCAGAGTTCGAAGTGGAGCTGGGTCTGACCGTTGATGGTATCTACTGTTCCGAGAGACTGTCCTGTCTTTACCTTGTCGTCTGCCTTCACTGTAACGTTCTTCAGCTTGCAGTACAATGTGTAGTAATCTCCGTGGTCGATCATGACGCACTGGTTATAGCCCGGCAGCACCATTACCTGACGTACGACTCCGTCAAAGACCGCCTTTGCCACCTCGCCCTTTCCTACAGCGAGGTCGAATCCGTTGTTCTGCGGCATCACGATATCATAGACAGGATGGCGGTGGGAGCCGAAACGACCTACTACCGCACCGTCCACCGGCCATGGGAGACGTCCCTTGTTTCTTGCAAATTCCTCAGAAAGCTTCTGATCAACTTCGGTCTTTTTCTTGCCGGAGGCTGTCTTGCCTTTCACTGCAGCTGCGATTATCTTTTCTATCTCCTTGTTGAGGGCCTGGACTTCCTTCTTCTTCGAGTTAAGCTGCGACTGATATGTCTTCCTGTTCTTCTTCAGCTGCTTTACCACCGAATCGGCCTTTGCCTCATCCTTCTTCAGATTCTCGAGTTCCTTGACCCTTTCTGCCTTTACGGCCTCTGCCTCCTCCTTCATCTGAGTCAGCTTTTCCTTCTCGGCTTCGAGTTCATCCTTCGCCTGACGTATCTTCTGCGCCTCCTTCTTCATCTGAGAAGACATGTTGCGGAAATACCCCATCCTTCTGAACGCCTGACCGAGATTGTCGCTTGAGAGCATGTACATGTACCAGATACGGGCATCCCTGTTCTTGTATGCGCTTCTGAGGAGTTTCGCATAATTTTCAGTCAGGGTGTCTATCCTTCTGTTGATCTTGTTTATCTCAAGCTGGGTGAGGTATATGTCGTCATTGTACTTCTTGATCTGACGGTCACTCTGGGATACAAGTTCCTTACGGTTCGCAACCTTCTTTCTTATAAGATTCAGGTCTGCAAGCATGCTGCTGCTCTTGGATGCATTCTCCGCAAGCTGCCTGTCGATGATCGCGATCTCCTTTTCGAGACGGGCCTTTCTTTCCTCCTGAGCCTTGGTATCCTGAGCGGACATTTCCCGGCATATGCCAAGAAATGCGGAAAACATGATGATTATCTTGAATAGTCTATTCATTCAGGCTGGTTATCTGTTGATTGATTGCTTTCTTGTTTCGATCTTCTCATCCAGGTCAGGGATGTCATCCTTGTTCTTCTGTTTCGCAAGGTTCCAGTAGACAAAGGCCATGTCATATTCCTTCAGGGAGAAAAGGACCTCGGCATAGTGGTCCAGGATGACAGGACTGTCCTTTCCCCCGTAAAGCATGGCATGCTTGAAGAAAGGCTTTGCCTCCAGAGGCTTTCCCTGAAGATACAGGATCCATCCGAAAGTGTCCAGATATGTAGAATTGTCCGGTTCCGCCTCAATGGTCTTCTTGCTCATTGCATATGCTTTCTTCAGATTCTTTCCTTCGACGCTGAGATAGTATGCATAGTTGTTCAGCACGTAGACATAGTCCGGATTGATCTTGAGAGCCTTGTCATATGCCTTGTATGCCTTCTTGTTGTCGCCGAGCTGGTGGTATATGTCACCCATTGTCGACCATGCCCTCAGGGTAGCCGAGCTGTCGTTCGGTGCGACCTCAAGGACCTTGTCACATATTTCAAGGACCTTGTCATATGCCTTCAGGTTATAATCCCCCACACTTGCCATCTCCAGAAAAGCTGTCTCCTTCGGAAAACGCTCGAACGAACTGCGACCCTCCCGAGAAAGCTCCTCCCAGTCTTCCGCATACATCAGGTACTCCACATATGTGGCATTGGCAGCATAGCTTTGCGGCCATGTCCTGGCATTCGCGGCAAAATGCTCCTTTGCCATCTTCTTCCTGTCTGTGGAGTAATAATATACACCTGCGGTCTGCCTCATGGTGCTGTCGGAAGGATACATTTCCACCATCCTGTTGATCGTGCTGTCCATCTGGGAAAGGAAGGAGCGGAGAAACTTGGGGTCCGTCCTCTGCACTACCGCCATCAGATAGTCGCTTTTTCCGTTGACCGGAATGTCTTCCGATTCCACAAACACATTGAGAGTCTTGAAATAGTCATCGTATTTCCTGGTCATCCTGTATACTTCCGCCTTTCCCACAAGGGCCGGAGAATAGTCGGGTGCAATGTCGAGGGCTTCCGCATAATATGCCAGGGCCGTCGAATCATTGTACATAGACATATGATAGTCTCCCAATGTAGTAAGCACATAAGGGGACGAGTATTCCTCGTTATATTCTTCAAGGGAGTCATAGGCTTCCTGCTGCCTGTCCATCATCCGCAGAAGGTTGAACCTGTACATGGCAAGGGATTCCGTCATGCCGAAGACCGTCTCGATCTCCTTCATCGTATCCAATGCCTTCTGGAACTCTCCCTGGGATGCATAAAGCTCGACCATATCGAAATACAGTTCACTCTTCTTCGGGAAGTCCTCGAGAAGTTTCTCATACATATCGACCGTAAGTTCCGGGCGCTGGGTCGCGGCATATACTCTGGCAAGACGATACCTGTACCAGAAGTTTCCCGGGTCGATCTCTATAGCTCTCTTCAGGGTTTCCTCCGCAGCAGCAAGATCCCCTTTGGTCATAGCGGCAATGGCAAGATAATACCATGCGGCATCATTTTCATAGTCGTCGGCAAGCAGGGAGGAAAGCATCGATTCCGCAGAGTCGATTTCCTTTGCATTGATTTTGGATACAGCGGATATGATAAGGTTCTCCCCGTCGGCTTCAGGGCGCACTTCCTGCGCCGACGCAGACGCCGGTAAAAAGACGGAAAGAACAGAAAATATTGTCAGTAACTCTATAATTTTTCTCATGTTGCAGCAAAGTAAGAGAAAACATACAAAAATAATACTGAAATTCGGGAAAAATGCATAAGTTTGGAAAAAATGTAACGACGATGCAACATTAAGGGTCCCATGTGCATCTTTCCGTGGCATGAATGAGTGACAACCTTCCGGACCCAAACGCAAGAACTGTGGCTGAGAACTTTGACTTAAAGCTGATTGAATCATGCATAAAAGGAGATCGGGCGTCCCAGAAGGTGTTGTATGACCGTCTGGCACCCCGGATGTTTCCTGTGTGCATCCGCTATGTCGGCGACAGGACTCTTGCGGAGGATATACTCCAGGACGGATTCATAACTTTGTTCACGCACCTTGACAGCTACAAGGGAGAGGGTTCCTTTGAGGGCTGGGCCAGAAAGATCTTTGTCACGACTGCCTTGATGAGTCTGCGAAAGAAGGATGCGCTCAAGATGAGCGACGAACTTGATGCCGCAAGAGGTATTAAGGCTGAGGTAACGACCCAGATCCAGAGCATCGGATACAAGGAGCTGATGGGGCTGATAACAACGCTGCCTCCGGGCTTCAGGACGGTATTCAACATGTATGCGATCGAGGGTTACTCCCACAAAGAGATAGGAGAGATGCTTGGAATAAGCGAAACGACATCAAGGACGCAGCTGAGCAGGGCAAGGATCTGGTTACAGAACAAGATTAAGGAAAGAGAAAATGTTTGACGACAGAAAATATACGGAATCTGACGATCTGATGAGGTCGATTCTCTCGGAAGCACAGGAAGAGGTTCCTGCGCATCTTTGGGACAGCATCTCGTCAGAGCTTGACAGGATAGAGACCGCAAAGGTCAGAAAGCCGGTAGTCCTCTGGTTCAGACGCTCCACCGTTGCGGTCGCGGCTGCGGCTGCTGTTGCGGTCGGCGTGTTTGTGGACTGGAACGGAGAGACTGTACCTGTGACATCGGCTGAAGGAATGATCGCAGTCGTGGAACCGCAGGTTTCCGAGGAGGCACCGGCAGAGATACCTGCCGAAGAGAAGGAGGAAACTGTTGCCAGGACAGCAGAAAAGATAAGGAATGTCATCCTGCTGGCGGACGCCGCTGAAGAAATCGAGCAGGCAAAAGTCATTCTTGAGGAGGCTTCAAAACCGTCCGAAACAGTCATTGAACTCAAAGAGACAGGAAAGGTAGAAGATACTCCGGCAGAGACGGATGTTCCGGCAGATGACGCAAAGTATCAGTCTGAGACTCCAGGCAAGGACTATTTCCCTGAAGACTGGTCTGAAGAGTGGCCTGAGGAGGAAGTGAAGAAGAAGAACAAGGCAAGGACTTCGATTGTTCTTTCCGGAATAGCAGGCACAAACAGCGCGCAAAGCAACGGAGGCAGCCCTCTCAGACTTCCGCAGTTATCTCAGGCAAGACCTCAGACCGGAGTCGTCCAGAAAAGTACGGAATCTACCTATGGACTTCCGCTCTCGATGGGAGCAGGTGTGAAGATCGACTTCAACGACAGGTGGGCTGTCGGAATCGGAGCGAACTACACTCTCCTTACAAGAAAATTCTACGGCACATATACTCTTGTAAACAGCGAAGGCAGTGTCGAGAAATCAATCACATCCGATATCAGAAACGCCCAGCAGTATATCGGCATCCCGGTCAATGCATACTTCAACATAGTCAACAAGGACTATGTCAACTTCTACGCATACGCCGGCGGTACCGTAGAGAAATGTTTTTCCGACAAATACGATGTGCTGAATACGGAATTCCTGCACAAGAACAAGGTAAAGGGAGTGCAGCTGTCAGCGAACATAGGCTTGGGAGTCGAATTCATGCTCGGCAGACATCTCGGACTCTATATGGACCCGAGCCTCCGATACTATTTCGACTGCGACCAGCCTAAGAGCATACGTACTGTACAGCCTCTGATGCTCGGATTTGAGATGGGTCTCAGAGTAAGGCTCTAAGGAATCGAAGAAAGCTTAATCTTCCCAGACCAAGGTCCTCGACTGGTCTGGGTTTATTTTTATATACACCTTCAGGGTTTCTTCAGGAAGAAGTTCCTCGATGTTCTCAGGCCATTCCATAAGACAGAGACAGCCGCTGTCGAGGTAGTCGTAGAGTCCGATCTCGATTGCCTCCGAAAGCTTGTTGATACGATAGAAGTCGAAATGATACATCGGATCTCCGTCTGCACGCATATATTCGTTCACTATGGCGAATGTCGGAGATCCGACCGGGTCGGTCACTCCGAGGACCCTGCAGATTGCAGTGGTGAAAGTCGTCTTTCCCGACCCCATCGGGGCAAAGAAAGCTACAAGGGTATTATCTCCTATCTTTTCGAGGAATTCTGCAGCAGCCCTGTCCAGGTCCGCGATATTCTTTATTTCAACTTCATGCTTCATGCTGCAAATATACTCATTTAATCGAATATATCAGCTTTATCAAGGAAGCGGTAGCCGGCAGCTTCCGAAAGGTGTTCCGGCTTTATATCTTCTTCTCCTTCGAGATCGGCTATGGTCCGGGCAAGCTTCACTATTCTGGTACATGCTCTGGCTGAAAGTCCCATCCTGTCGATTATCTTCTCCAACAACTGAGTGCATTCCTGTGACAAAGGACAGAACTTATCTATCTGACTGCTGTTCATCGACGCATTGCAGAATATCCCTTCGTCCTTGAAACGCTTCTTCTGGATATCTCTTGCCTTCATCACTCTTGCCGCTACCGCCGTACTTGACTCAGACTTTGACTTTTCCACCAGCATCCTCGGACTTACAGGACTCATCCACAACTGTATGTCGATACGGTCCATTATCGGACCGGAAAGCTTGGACAGGTAGGAGATACGGCGGGAAGGAGAGCACCTGCATCTGTCGCCTTCTCCCCAATAGCCGCATGGACATGGATTTGTTGCTGCAACCAGCATGAAATCCGCAGGATACTCGACCTTGGATTTAAGACGGGAAACCGTCACCTTTCTGTCCTCCATGGGGGCACGGAGTACTTCAAGAACTCTTTTGGGAGCTTCGCAGAACTCATCCATCATCAGTATGCCGTTGTGGGCCAGAGATATTTCCCCTGGCATTATGTTGTCTGATCCGCCTCCAAGGAGGGCTGCGATCGAGGCGCTGTAATGCGGGGCACGGAAAGGTCTCTGTCTGATCAGTCCTCCCCTGGGATTGCCTCTGCCCGCCACAGAATACACTTTGGATGTCTGAAGGGATTCCGCCAAGGTCATCGGAGGAAGAATTCCCGCCATAGCTTTTGCAAGAGATGTCTTTCCGGAACCCGGAGGACCTATCATGATGACATTGTGTCCTCCGGCGGCGGCAATCTCCACCCCTCGCTTTGCTCCTTCCTGACCGATTATTTCGGAGAAATCCATGACAGCCCTGTCCGGACCGTCCGGACAGAAAGCTTCAGATGCAGGCATCCGTCTTAAAGCAAGGAGGTCTTCGCAGAACTCATCACCTGAAAGTATCCTCAACACATCTGCAAGGTTGTCTACACCGTAGACATCTATGCCTTCGAATTCCACAGCCTCAAGAGCCGACTCCAGCGGAAGTATGCATCCTTTCAACCCGGTGCGGGAGGTCAGTTCCGCTATCGGCAATGCACCCGGAACCGGTCTTATCCCCCCGTCAAGTCCGAGTTCCCCCATGATCATGTAGTCCTGGAGAAGCGGCAGATCCCGCTGACCTGAGGCAGCTATGATTCCCAAGGCGATAGGGACGTCATAACCGCTGCCCTGCTTATGCATGTCAGCCGGTGCAAGATTTATGACTATCTTCTTTCCGGGAATCCTGAAGTTCATCGACTGAAGGGCGGTTATGGTCCTGAGCAGACTTTCCTTTACCGCAACATCGGCGAGACCTACCAGATGCAGACCGATTCCGGTGGAAACATTGATTTCGACTGTTACGGGAACGGCTTCTATGCCGATGCATTTTGCTGAACGTATATTTATTAACATGGCGAATTGATTTGGCCAAATATTGCCATGTTATTTGACAATGAGGCTAAAAAAAAGAAAAATGTGACTAAATTCGCATGATAAAATAAATCTTTGCATGATAAAGAATTTTTTTGAATCGATAGGACAGTACTGTCTGTTCATGAAAAAGGTCTTCAGAAAGCCTGAGAAGTTCAGGATATTCTGGAGGCAGTTCATAAACGAGTCGGACAAGCTGATCCTGTCTTCGGTTCTTATTGTTGGGGTGATATCTCTTTTCATCGGAGGAGTACTGGTAATCCAGACAGCATCAAACCTTGAGAATCCTATCATCGACAAGATGTATATCGGCTACATGGTAAGGGAAAGCCTCATCCTCGAATTCTGCTCGACGATGGTGGCTCTGATTCTTGCTGGAAAGATGGGTTCGAACATATCTTCGGAGATAGGCAGCATGAGGATTACGGAGCAGATCGATGCAATGGAGATGATGGGAGTCAATTCCGCAGGCTATCTTGTGCTTCCGAAAGTGGTGGCGACGACAATCCTCAGCCCTCTTCTCATGCTTCTCAGTCTTGCCCTCGGTCTGCTCGGAGGATATATAGTGGTGGAGACAACCCAAATAATCCCTACAGCCTCCTATATAACAGGTATAAAGGCATTCTACAACGGCTTCTATGTATTCTACAGTTGCTTCAAGATGTCCCTTTTCTGTTTCATGATTTCGTCAATCGCCGCTTTCAAGGGATATCATGCAAAGGGTGGTTCTCTCGGAGTAGGACGCTCAAGCACGCAGGCTATCGTCACGACAAGCATCCTCATACTCCTTTCGGACCTTATTGTTACAGAACTCATGCTTTATTAGAACGGATATGATAAAGGTAGATAATCTCAACAAAAGCTTTGACGGCAGACAGGTGCTCAAAGACATATCCGTCACATATGAACCGGGCAGATGCAATATGATCATCGGAGCAAGCGGTTCGGGAAAGACCGTGCTGCTGAAGAACCTGATAGGTCTTATGAAGCCTGACAGCGGAGAGGTTGCATATGGCGACAGAAAGCTGTCGCAGATGAATTATGCAGAAGAGAAGAACCTTCGCAAAAAGATCGGAGTGCTGTTTCAGGGAAGTGCCTTATTCGATTTTGCAACAGTGATAGAGAACGTGATGTTCCCTATGGAGTTCTTTACCGACTGGTCGCCTGCCCAAAGAAGGGAAAGGGCACAGTACTGCCTTGAGAAAGTAAATGTCATCGGCTCCGACGACAAATACCCCAGTGAACTCAGCGGCGGAATGCAGAAACGTGTCGGAATCGCCAGAGCGATAGCCCTCAACCCGGAATATCTTTTCTGCGACGAACCGAATTCGGGACTTGACCCTTATACATCCATCCTCATCGACAGGCTGATCAGCGATCTTACCAAGGAATTCAATATGACAACCGTCGTGAACACGCACGACATGAACTCAATCCTGGAGATCGGAGACAAGATCGGCTTCCTGCACAAGGGTTCCCTCATCTGGGAAGGTGACAGGAATACCATCCTCGAGACAGACTGCACGGAGCTAAGAGACTTCGTCTGCGCCAACACACTTGCAAGAAACATCATTGAAGGCCGCTGATATATCCGTTGATCCTGAGAGTATCTGTTTTCCTTTCTGACCATATCAAAGGTGGACCTCCCTCAGA
>JAFVMQ010000017.1 GCA_017506825.1 Bacteroidales bacterium | reverse complement strand
ATCTCTCTTATCGACAAGAAGTTCATCTCCTGCGAGCTTCCTGAGGAAAAAGACAGGAAGACCATGATGAAATGGGCGAAGATTCTCGGAGGTGCAGGCGCATTCTTCATTATTGCCGCTCTCGTGGTTGTCATCTGGGGCGCATGCCTTCCTGCAACAGCAACTCCTGAGAACAATATTATCGCTTATCTCAACGATATAGGATTTCAGGCATTCATCTTCTTCGGCGTCCTCGTCGGCTGCAATGCGGTATGGCTCTGGTCTGACGCAAACGACAGGAAGATGGACGTAAAGGCTGTAAAGCTCGACCTCAAGCTTTTCCACACAAGCAAGGAATATGCATGGGGAGCGCTTGCAATCGGCGTGATTACCCTTATAATGTACATAGCCCTCTGGTAAGAATATTCAAACTTTAGAATCATGTTGGAAGAACTTAAAGCAAAGGTATGCAAGGCTAACCTTGAGCTTGTGGAACATGGACTTGTGATATTCACATGGGGAAATGTATCTGCAATAGACAGGGAAAGCGGACTTGTAGTCATCAAGCCGAGCGGAGTTTCATACGACAATATGAAACCGGAAGATATGGTTGTCGTCGGTCTTGACGGTAGTATTGTCGAAGGGGAACTGAATCCTTCGTCTGATACTCCTACCCATCTTGCCCTCTACCGTGCATGGCCGGAAATAGGAGGTGTTGTCCATACCCATTCCACATATGCGACAGCATGGGCCCAGGCGGGCTTGGATATTCCGAATATCGGTACGACCCACGCGGATTATTTCCACAATGCCATACCATGTACCGAAAGCATGACCGAGGAGGAGGTCAAAGGTGCATATGAACTCGAGACGGGCAATGTCATAGTCAGACGTTTCGAAGGCATGAACCCGGTTCATACTCCGGGCGTTCTTGTCAAGAACCACGGTCCTTTCTCGTGGGGCAAGGATGCTTTCGACGCCGTCCACAATGCTGTTGTGATGGAACAGGTTGCGAAGATGGCATACATAGCTTTCGGAGTCAATCCGAACCTGACAATGAACGAGCTTCTTATCGAGAAGCATTTCAACCGCAAGCACGGTCCCGGTGCATATTACGGACAGAAAAAGAAATAACACTAAAAACTGAATATTATGATCAAGGCATTTGAAAATTACGAAATATGGTTCGTGACAGGAGCACAGCTTCTGTACGGAGGAGATGCTGTTGTAGCAGTAGACGGTCATTCGTCAGAAATGGTTGCAGGAATGAATGCTTCCGGCATTCTTCCGGTAAAGGTTGTATATAAAGGTACAGCGAATTCTTCTCAGGAAGTGGCAGATGTGATGAGTGCTGCCGAGGCGGACGGGAAATGTATCGGTGTTATCACATGGATGCACACATTCTCTCCTGCAAAGATGTGGATCCATGGTATGCAGAAGCTTCGTAAGCCGCTTCTCCACTTCCACACCCAGTATAACGAGGAGATTCCTTGGGATACTATGGACATGGACTTCATGAACCTCAATCAGAGCGCCCACGGCGACCGCGAGTTCGGTCATATACTTGCCCGCATGCGCAAGAACCATAAGACCGTGGTCGGATACTGGAAGGATCCTAAGGTTCTCGCTCATATCGCAGTATGGCAGAGAGTTGCCGCAGCATGGGCGGATGCTCAGGATATGAGGATCCTGCGTTTCGGTGATCAGATGAACAATGTAGCTGTGACTGACGGTGACAAGGTCGAGGCGGAAATCCGTTTCGGATACCATGTGGACTACATGCCTTTCAGCGAGGTCATGACATATTTCGACAAGGTTGAGGACAAGGATGTCGACGAGCTTGTAAGGGTATATTTCAATGAGTATGACCATGCACCTGAACTTGAAGACAAGACCACAGAGGCTTATAGAAAGGTATGGAATTCTGCAAAGGCGGAACTTACTCTCCGTGCAGTTCTTACAGATAAGGGAGCCAAGGCATTCACTACCAACTTCGATGACCTCGGAGATGTCAACGTAAATGAGACAGGCAGGGGATTCGATCAGATTCCAGGACTTGCTTCCCAGCGTCTGATGGCAGAAGGTTACGGTTTCGGAGCAGAAGGTGACTGGAAGTCTGCCGCTCTCTGCCGCACGGTATGGTTCATGGGTCAGGGACTTCCTAAGGGTTGTTCATTCCTTGAGGACTATACTCTCCATTTCAACGGCGAACAGTCTGCGATCCTCCAGGCCCACATGCTTGAGATCTGTCCTCTTATCGCAGATGCCAAGCCGAAGCTTGAGGTTCACCACCTCGGTATAGGTGTGCGCAAGGAGCAGACTGCACGTCTTGTGTTCACAAGCAAGACTGGTGACGGAGTCGCTGCAACTGTTGTTGATATGGGAGGTCGTTTCCGTCTTATCGTAAATGAAGTGAAGTGCATTCAATCGAAGCCTCTTCCTAAGCTTCCTGTTGCTTCCGCTCTCTGGATCCCTAAGCCGAATTTCGAGGTTGGAGCTGGTGCATGGATAATGGCAGGAGGTACCCACCATTCATGCTTCTCATATGACCTTACTCCGGAATACTGGGAGGATTATGCTGAGATCGCTGACATCGAGATGCTTCTCATCAATGACGAGACCACAATCCCGAACTTCAAGAGAGATCTCAGAATCAATGAGATATATTATATGTTGAACAAAGCTCTCAAATAGTCATGGCAGACACTAAATACGTAATCGGTCTGGACTATGGTACAGACTCGGCCAGAGCTCTTGTGGTAGAAACAGCTACCGGCAGGACTGTGGCTACATCGGTAAAGTATTATCCTCGCTGGAAAAAGAGGCTGTATTGCGCTCCGCTTGAAAACAAATGGCGTCAGCACCCTCTCGATTATATCGAAGTTCTTGAGGCAAGTGTAAAGGAAGCTCTTTCTCTATGCCCTTCAGGCACAGCTGAGAACGTTATCGGTATGTCTTTCGATACGACAGGTTCAACCCCTGTATTTGTCGACGAGACAGGAACACCTCTGGCTCTTCTTCCTGAGTTTGCAGAGAATCCGAATGCCATGTTTGTTCTCTGGAAGGACCATACGGCAGTAAAGGAAGCAGCCGAAATCAATGAGGCATGCCACAAGGAAGGAGCTGTCGACTATACAGCATACGAAGGCGGCATCTACTCTTCTGAATGGTGGTGGGCAAAGATCCTCCATGTGCTTCGCGAGGATGAGGCTGTCCGCAATGCGGCTTATTCCGTAGTCGAGCACTGCGACTGGATGCCTGCCCTCATCACAGGCTGCAAGTCAGCAAAGGACATCGTCCGCGCAAGATGTTCTGCCGGTCATAAGATGATGTGGCATGAGAAATGGGGAGGTCTGCCTCCTCAGGAATTCCTCTCAAGTCTCGATCCGCTTCTCGACGGCTACCGTGACAGACTTTTCACTGATACGGCTACCGCTGACAAGCCGGTAGGCAAGCTTTCTCAGGAGTGGGCTGACCGATTAGGTCTCACCACCGATGTAGTTGTCGGAGTCAGCGAATTTGACTGCCATATGGGTGCCATCGGAGCAAATATTTCAGAGCACACATTCGTACGCATCATAGGTACTTCCACCTGCGATATCATGGTAGCTTCAAAAGAAGAGATTGGAGATAACCTTATCAAAGGAATCTGCGGTCAGGTGGACGGATCTGTAATCCCTGGCATGATAGGTCTTGAGGCCGGTCAGTCTGCTTTCGGAGATGTCTATGCGTGGTTCCGCCGCGTACTCGAGTGGCCGTTGAAGAACCTTTCAGGTCTTGAGGGAGAGGCTCTTGAAAAGGCTTGCGACAGGATCATCCCTGCTCTTACAAAAGAGGCGGAGGCCATGAAGCCGGGCGAAAGCACCGTTCTTGCACTTGACTGGATGAACGGTCGCCGTACTCCGGACGCAAACCAGCTTCTTACAGGAGCAATTGCAGGCATTTCCCTCGGTACATCAGCGTCTATGATCTTCCGTGCCCTTGTTGAGGCTACCGCATACGGATCAAGGGCGATCGTCGAGAGATTCCGTCGCGAAGGCGTAAGAATAGACAGCATAATCGGTATCGGAGGTATCGCACTCAAGTCACCGTTTGTAATGCAGACTCTCAGTGATGTTCTCAATATGCCTATCAAGGTATGCAACACAGACCAGGCTTGCGCACTCGGAGCAGCAATGTGTGCTGCAACAGCTGCAGGAGCATATCCGACAGTTGAGGCTGCGCGTGATGCCATGAACTCAGGTTTTGCACATGAATATCAGCCTATAGCTGAGAATGTGAAGGTATATGATGAGCTTTATCAGAATTACCTTGCTCTCGGAGGCTTCGTTGAATCACAGGTAAAGTAATATATCATCATGAACAGAATAATAAAGACTATTGCAGTTGCTGCCCTTGCAGTATTCGGCGCAGCCTGCTCCAATGAACCTGCACTTACCCTTTCGGGACTCGATCCTCAGGCTTTCGTCGGCGAGAAGAACGGAAAGGAAACAGACCTTTATACATTGACCAACGCAAACGGTATGGAGGTCTGCATAACCAATTTCGGCGGACGTCTCGTTTCTGTGATGGTTCCCGACAAGGACGGAAAGATGGTTGATGTTATCCTCGGATTCGATAACATCAACGACTATATGACCAAGTCAAGCGATTTCGGTGCTTCAATCGGCCGTTACGCAAACCGTATCGCTGGCGGTAAGTTCCAGCTTGACGGAGAGACTGTGGTGCTTGATCAGAATGATGGTGAGAACTGTCTGCACGGTGGTGCCGAAGGATGGCAGTATCAGGTTTACGATGCAGAGCTGGTTGACCCTCAGACCCTGAAACTTACAATGGTTGACCCTGACGGACATATGGGCTTCCCTGGTACCGTTACAGCAGTGGTTACCTACAAGCTCACTGACGACAATGCAATCGACATCTCATATAGCGGAACTACAGACAAGCCGACAGTGCTCAGCATGACCAACCATGCATATTTCAACCTTTCGGGAAATCATGCTGCAGAAGGTACCGATATGGTTCTTTATATCAATTCCGATGTATTTACTCCGGCAAATGACAAGCTCATCCCTACAGGCGAGATGCGTCCGGTAGAAGGAACTCCGTTTGATTTCCGTACACCTAAGACTATTGCTCAGGACATCAATGCTGATTATGATCAGATCGTTCTTGGAAACGGTTATGACCATAACTGGGTGCTCAACACTGCAGGTGACATAAACAAGCTCGCTCTCAGCGTATATTCTCCTGTTACAGGCATACTTCTCGAGGAGTACACAGATCAGCCGGGAGTACAGGTTTACACAGGAAACTTCCTTACAGGAGAGGTTCCTGGCAAGCATGGCATCATGTATCCTAAGAGAGCTTCCGTCTGCATCGAGACCCAGCTTTATCCTAACTCACCTAACATGCCGGAGTGGCCGTCGGCAACTCTCCGCCCAGGTGAAACCTACACCCACCGCTGTATCTACAAGTTCAGCGTGAAGTAACAAAATCATTGTCTTTCAATCTGTTGTGTGATACCCTAGACCCCGTCAGTGGCTCGCTCCGCAGGAGCATAGGAATATGCTCCGCTCCGCCACCGACGGGGTCTGCGTGTGT
>JAFVMQ010000016.1 GCA_017506825.1 Bacteroidales bacterium | reverse complement strand
GTGAGGAGCCGAACCGAAGCGGCGGGTATCGAGATACCACTCAAGTCCCTTACGGCTCATACCTGTCTCATCGATACGTGCCTCAAGCTTCTGGAGGGATGCCTCACGCTCCGAGCCTCCGATTATCTCGCCGATCTTAGGGAAGAGTACGTCCATTGCGCGTACAGTCTTTCCGTCCTCGTTCTGCTTCATGTAGAATGCCTTGATATCCTTAGGATAGTCAGTAAGGATTACAGGCTTCTGGAAATGTTTCTCTACGAGATATCTCTCATGCTCGCTCTGAAGGTCTGTTCCCCAGCTAACAGGATATTCCCACTCTACTCCGGCAGCCTCAAGGATCTTTATACCTTCTGTATATGTAAGACGTACGAACTCTGTATCAGCTACTCCTTCGAGACGCGCGATAAGCTCGTTGTCGAATCTGTCATTGAGGAACTTGATATCATCGTAGCAGTTGTCGAGGGCATACTTTACAAGGTACTTGATGAATTCCTCTGCGAGGTCCATATTGTCCTTGATATCATAGAAAGCCATCTCAGGCTCGATCATCCAGAACTCAGCAAGGTGACGAGGAGTGTTCGAGTTCTCGGCACGGAATGTAGGTCCGAATGTGTAGATTTCGCCAAGAGCGAGAGCTCCGAGCTCACCTTCGAGCTGACCGCTGACTGTAAGGCTTGTCTCTTTTCCGAAGAAATCCTTTGTATAGTCGATGCCTCCCTTCTTGTTGCGTGGAAGGTTTTCCATATCAAGGGTAGTTACGCGGAACATCTGTCCTGCACCCTCACAGTCAGAAGCTGTGATAAGAGGAGTGTGCATATATACGAAGCCCTTCTCGTGGAAGAACTGATGGATGGCGAATGCCATCTGATTACGGATGCGGTATACAGCTCCGAAAGTGTTTGTTCTCGGACGCAAGTGCGCTACTGTCCTGAGGAACTCGAAAGAGGTATCCTTTTTCTGAAGAGGGTAGCGCATAGGGTCGCACTCTCCGTAGATCTCGACTTCTGTCGCCTGGATTTCTGTCGCCTGCCCGCCTCCTACTGATTCGACGAGCATACCCTTTACTGCAATACATGCTCCGGTGGTAACCTTTGCAAGCACAGCCTCGTTCTCAGGGGTCTTGTCTACTACGATCTGGATATTATTGATTGTCGAACCGTCATTGAGGGCGATGAATGCCACATTCTTGTTTCCTCTCTTCGTTCTTACCCATCCTTTGGCAAGAACCTCCTTTCCTGCCTGTGCTTTCAGCAGGTCCTTCACTTTGGTTCTGATAACTGTTTCCATTATTTATATAACTGATTTAAAAAACTTTGCAAAGATAGTCGTTTTGTCTCTATTCGCCTAAAATTTTACCCTTAATATCTGTGTTGTCGAAGCATCCGCAGAACTTCTCCGCACCCTTTCCGACAGCATATGTAGGCACGGGAGCACCAGAGTGTCCGAATGTTGTCCAGCCGATAGAGCAGGTCTCGTTAAGCATCATGTTGTCCTTGCTGTCAAGAACGCTCTTCCTGCCGCTTTCGATCCACTGCTGCTCAAGCTTTTCCCAATTTACGTTGCTTCCTCCCATTCTTGATCCGATAGCCATTCCGCCGGTTTCGTGGTCAGCTGTGATTACGATCAGTGTCTCGTCAGGATGGGCAAGATAGAATTCATATGCTGCAGCAACAGCCTGGTCAAATTCGAGGACTTCTTCGATGGTAGACATAGTCTTGTTGTCATGTGCAGACCAGTCGATTGCACCGCCTTCGCACATGATGAAGAAAGGCTCTTCGTCACCAAGGAAATCAATGGCCATTTCCACGAGGGTAGGAAGGTCGATGTCCTCAGCTTCCCTGGTATCGGTTTCATAGTTGGCCGCACTTTCCTTGCGATTGCTTTCCTGGCAGAATACTATCTTTTCACATGAAGGTGCAGCTGTCTTGAACTCATCTGTTCCATAGCATACCTCGTAACCGTTGTTTTCAAGATAGATGTCGATATCTTCAGCCTTTCCATCCTTACCGTTGAAGTCGCTGAATCCTTCTCCACCGAAGAATTCAAAACCGCTTGCAGGAATTTCCATGCTGATATTGTAGTAGTCGCTTCTGCTTTTGTTATGTGCAAAGAATGAAGCCGGTGTTGCATGGTTTATAGTTACGGAGGTCAATATTCCGACCTTATATCCGTCTTCCTTGAGCGCATATGCTATGCTTGTGAGATTATTTCCTTCAGGATCTACTCCGATCATTCCGTTGTTGGTCTTGCTTCCGCATGCTATGGCAGTTCCTCCTGCTGCAGAGTCGGTAATGTTATGGTCTGCAGAATATGTTGCAGAAAGTCCTGCATACGGGAACTGAGTAAAGCAAAGCTGTTCACCTCCGAGTTTTCCCGCCTTGTACGAAAGGTAGGATTCTGTTGCTGCTACATGAGAGTTTCCCATTCCGTCTCCGATAAACAGGAAAACATATCTGGCTCTGGTCTCGTTATCAGAGCATCCGGTAAGGGAAATCAGCATTGCAATCGCGCAGATTGCAGAAGTAAATCTGGAAAGTCTCATAATGTTAATTATTAATCCTACAAATTTATCGATTTTTCCTTTATATTGATCCAATTGATTCAATAAAAAAAGCAGTCCTTCAATAAGAACTGCTTTCTTTAATATATTGAGACTAATATTAGTCTTCCGCAGGTTTTCTTGCTGTGTACATGATCTTAAGCGCAGAACATTTACGAAGTTCCTGCTTTACATCAGTAACGATACCCATACGAGTATTTTCGTCAGCTTTGATTGCTACTGTCATGAAAGATCTGTCAGCCTCTGACATCGCATCACGCTCTGCAGCGATGAAGTCGCGGATCTCGTCAACAGTCTTGAAAGAGTCGTTGAGCTGGATACGGGACTCGGTACCGAAAGTAGACTGGAGGTTTCTTGTAGGGGTACCGATATTGATGTAAGAAGTAAGGTCCTTTCTTTCAAGTTTAGCAATTTCAGATGCCTCAGGAAGTCTGAGCTGAACCTTGCTTTCTGTTTCACGCATGGTTGTTGTCACCATGAAGAAGAACAGGAGCATGAACACGATGTCGGAAAGTGAGCCTGATGGTGGCTGTGGCACTGTCCTTTTCTCTTTATTCTTGAATTTTGACATATCGTTATCTCCTATTACTTTTTAGAAACATCCTTAGGTTCTGCCTCTGAAATGTTCTGAGGAACAGCCTCTCTTACGATCTTCTGCTCATCTTCGTTACACTTGATATAAAGCTTTCCGAAGTTAGCCATTGCAAATTCGTCGCGAAGTTCGTTTACAGCCTTTACGAGCTCGTTCTGCACTGCGATGTATGCCTGGTAGCTGGTACCACGGTCATTCTGGAGTGAGATTACGCCCTTAGAGACCATGCATGGTCCGAATC
>JAFVMQ010000015.1 GCA_017506825.1 Bacteroidales bacterium | reverse complement strand
GTGTTGCCAAAGTACAGGATGATGTTCAGCGATGAAAGTGAAAGAAACATATAAAATAATAGGAGGATGATGACAATACAGGAATTCATCATAAAGTTCAGAGAAGCATTCGGTGACGCTGCTCCTCTGCCTGTTTCACTCGCATATGGCGCCACTCCGGCAGCAGAAGTCAAGTCTGTTCCGAAATGCATGATAGGTGCCGTCTCCAAAGTCCGCTATGGAGATTCATTGACACTCTGTGCAGACAACGTTCTTTGTGGAGGCGGAGCGCTTTACACTGCATTCAGACCTATGCCTGAAAGGGTACCGGTATTTGTTTCTGAAGTCGAGCATTACAAGAAGACAAAAGAGATGGTCAAGGATTATGTGGATTCACTTGGAATCCCTCTCAGCGACAAGCCATATCTGAACTTTGTCAGAGCGGATAAACTGGAGAGTTGGGATGATGCCGAGGCCCTGATTTTCTTTGCGACTCCGGATATCCTTTCCGGACTCTGCACATGGGCTTTCTATGACAACAATGATTCCGATGCCGTCACTACCCTATTTGCATCAGGGTGTGCCTCAATAATAACATTTGCCGTAAAAGAGAACCGTTCAGGCGGCCGCAGATGCTTCCTTGGAATGCTGGATCCTTCAGCCCGTCCGCTTGTTCCAGCAAACGAACTTACATTCACAATCCCGATGAGCCGTTTCAAGGAAATGCTCACGACCATGAAGGATTCTGCATTATACCAGAAGGCGTTCTCTGCGCTAAAACGAAGGATAAACAATGCGTAAAAAGTTCATTTCATCCGGACAGAACAGACGAGGATATGCCATCGATCCTCAACTGAAGATTCTTTCCAACTTTAATCCTCCGGTGAGTAAGGCAATCGCACCGGTCGCATCCGTGTTTATGGACCTGATGCCGAAGAAGATAGACAAGGAGAACATAATCTATGAATCATTCAAGGTCGGAGATGTGAAGATGCACATCATGACTCCACGCTCAAAGGCTGATGAGACCACCCCGTGCCTGTTCTACATACACGGCGGAGGATTCATCTTCAAGGCATATACCAACCACTATGTCATGGAACAGAAATATGCCCTCGGAGCAGGATTCAGGGTTGTGGGCATAGACTACAGCCTCGCTCCCAAGCACCCCTTCCCTGCTGCCCTGAACGAATGTCTGGAAGGATACAGGTATCTTCTTGCTAATTCTGAAGAGTTAAAGATAGATACCACCAGGATGATGATAGGAGGAGACAGTGCCGGTGGTCTGCTGGCGATGGACACATATCTGTCCCTTGAGGTTTCTGAAAGGCCGTCCGGACTCATGCTTGTATATCCTGTCGTGGATGACTCGCAGACTGCTCCGTCGATGAAAAGATTCGATGACACTCCGGCATGGAACTCGGTGAACAATGCCAGGATGTGGGAGTGGTATCTTGCAGGGCAGGAATACAGATCTCCGCTCGAGCGTCACGAAGAATTCGATGTGCAACATCTCTTTGTGGAAGTCGAGGAGTTCGACTGTCTGCATGACGAAGGAGTGATGATCTACGAGGCTCTCAGCCCGACCTGCGGACACTCTGTTCTGCTTGACAACAAGGGAACATTCCATGGATATGACATCAATTTCAATGCAGACATAACCCAGGAGTCACTGCGGCAAAGGATCCGGTTCCTGTCGGAGTCATTCTCAAACAGTTATTAATTTCTACATATCTGCAAGATACCCTCCCATTTCCGGACCGTCATCTTTCGTGGCCCGTTAGATTCCAGCTTCGCTGGCACTTAAATTAACATAATCCCTCAGTGTTTTGCTCTGCCAATCAAATTGCATAACTTTGCACCGATAAATCGGAATTTGAATATGCGTAAGTTGTTTTCACGAATCCTTTTTTTAACCATTTCGCTTGGCTTTACTGCCTGCGGCCTTTTCGATGATCAAAGTACCCCATACGGGTATGTCAAAAGCTGTTTCCGGAAAATAGACAAATATGCCCTTTATGCAAATGGCGATTGGATTATTGAGCGCGAGTCTTATCTATCGGAAGCGAAATCCATCGACAGTTTCGAAGATGCTCACCGAATTGTAAAAAGCGCACTGGCATTTGCCGGAGGCAAACATTCCACGCTGCTTTCTCCAGTTACCGATACTACAACATTCGAAGAACTTGCCCCGGAAGCCTATATGCTCGATGACGGGATTGCTTATGTGAAACTTCCGGCTCACCGCGGGGTTAAAGTAGGCGATGCTGACTATACACACATTGTTCTGGATTTTTTGCAGAGTCATCTTGATGCCGCAGGCGTTATCGTGGATCTTCGTGACAACCATGGTGGGAATATGTATCCGATGATATCGGCCGTTTCTCCGCTGCTTCCAGAGGGCATAATTCTTAGTTTCAGAACCCGTAAACGCACCTCTCCGGTCACATTGGATTTTGTGCTCAAAACATCAGGACTGAACTCTGGAGAGATTCTAAAATTCCAGGACGACAAGCCTGTTGCCATTCTTATCAATGACTGGACCGGTAGCTCCGGAGAGGCTACGCTCCTATGCTTCAGGGGATTGGAAAAAGTCCGTACTTTCGGTATACCTACTGCGGGTTATGCAAGTGCTAACCAGACTTTTCCCATGGCCGACGGCTATACTCTCCTGATTACAATCGGATGTGATGTTGCCCGAACAGGAGAGGTCTTCTGTGATGACCCTATTGCTCCAGATGTCGAAACAGAGACGCCGCTGGAAGATGCGGTTGCATGGATTCAGAGTCAGTAGTTCGAATACTCGCTAAATTCCAATTTATCTGCGAGATACAAGCCTGGCATTCGTGCTGGGCTTCGTTGTATATATAAGCGGCACTTGCCTTCTGCGTCTTTCTCCGAAAGCCACAGCCATCGACGAAGTCGCTTGAGCGTTAGCGAAAGAACGCAACCATCTATTCCCACCGCACAGGCGAGTTTTCAAGGACTACAAGCAGATCCTCAAACTCTCGCTGAACCCAACGCACACATAAAACGCCCACAGGGGAAGGATGATCCCCTCAGTATTTTGCTATTCCAATCAAAATAGCATAAATTTACACAGCTAAATCGGAATTTCTCTAACAACCTTCCTTCTGCAATTTGCAACCAGGTTGCAGAATATCGGCAATATCTTTGTGCCATATCAAATGATTAACTGATATGGCACATTTTCATTCACATAACCATACGGAGCATTCCGTAAATACTCAGGTCAGGATATTGTATATATGTCTGGCAATCAACCTTATATTCGTTGCGGCAGAGGCATTTGCCGGTTGGAAAAGCAATTCGACCGGACTGCTGTCTGATGCCGGACACAATCTCAGTGACGCCCTCGGACTTTTGCTGTCACTTGCTGCTATTTATTTGAATCGGTCAGGAAATAGGACGAACCAGACAGTATCCAGATATATTACTCTCGCAAACGGACTTCTTCTGTTTGGAGCAATAGCCATGATAGTCTATGAAAGCATCGACAAGATCATCAATCCTCAGGAAATCAATGCAACTGCAGTCATAGCAGTCTCATCTGTTGCAATCATTATAAACGGACTTACAGCCTGGCTCCTGATGAAAGGTCAGGGAGATGACATCAACATCAAGGCGGCTTATCTTCACGCCGCTACCGACGCACTCGTATCAGTCAGCGTCGTCATCTCAGGCATCATAATCTCAACGACCGGATGGAATATGATAGATCCCCTTTTAAGTCTTGCTATCAGCATATTCATAGCATTACCGACGATAAAACTCATTCACACTGCATTGAAAACAATCAGAAACCATTAAATTTGCAGACTATGCAGAATATAGAGAGGATACTGACTGATGCCGATGTGAAACCTACGGCAATACGCATGATGGTGATGAAGGAAATCATTGCCATCGGCCATACTTTCACACTCTCAGATATGGAGATCAGGCTTGAAACCGTCGACAGATCCACATTGTTCAGGACTCTCTCGCTGTTTCTGGACCACAAACTCTTGCACGAAGTCGATAACGGCAGCGGATCTAAGATATACTGCAGATGCGAATGCAGAAGCACACATACCTCTCATATCCATTTTACATGCACATCCTGCGGAAAGACCTTCTGCATAAAGGACATTGACACCTCCTCCATTCCACATCCGGAAGGATTC
>JAFVMQ010000014.1 GCA_017506825.1 Bacteroidales bacterium | reverse complement strand
GTTTTCGCCCATATAGAACTCCATGATGTCCGCCAGAGGCTCCTCATCTCCGAGCCTTACCTTGTTTAGGCGTATGTCTTTGCCGATGAATCCGGTGAATTCGTCCCACGAAATCTCTCCGAGACCTTTGAATCGCGTGATCTCTACCTTGCCCTTGAGTTCCTTGAGGGCCTTTTCCTTTTCGTCCTGATTGTAGCAGTACCTTACTTCGTTTTTCGTCTTGACTCTGAACAGAGGGGTCTCTAATATATATAGGTGTCCGCGACGGATGAGGTCGGGATGATATTTCATGAAGAAGGTCAGCACAAGCATGCGGATGTGCATTCCGTCGTCATCGGCATCGGTTGCAACGATGATCTTGTTGTAGCGGAGGTCTTCTATGTCCTCTTCGAGACCGAGGGCATTGATAAGGAGGTTGAGCTCCTCGTTCTCCGCAATCTTCTTGCGGCTTTCCTTGTATGAGTTGATCGGCTTGCCTCGAAGCGAGAATACAGCCTGTGTCTCAGCATTGCGGGCTTTTGTGATCGTTCCGCTCGCAGAGTCTCCCTCGGTGATGAATATGCTGGTCTCCTCACGGAGTTCCTCTTTTCCAGCAGGAAGCCTGTCCTTGTAATGGTACTTGCAGTCGCGGAGTTTCTTGTTGTAGACGCTTGTACGCTTGTTGCGCTCCTTTGTCTTCTTTTGGATAGTGGAAATCTCCTTGCGCTCCTGCTCCGAAGACGATATCTTCTCCTGAAGCACAGGGATGATCTCCTTGTGCATGTGGAGATAGTTGTCAAGGTTGGTCTTCACGAACTCATTTACATAGCTTCTGATGGTCGGTCCCTGGTCATAACTGTGGGTTCCGTCCTCGTTTTCGGTCACAGTCTCCCACATATAGGTCGATCCGAGCTTTGTCTTTGTCTGACCTTCGAAGTTAGGCTCCTGGATCTGTATGCTTATGGCTCCGATGATTCCCTGACGGATATCCTCAGGTGCGAAGTCCTTCTTTGCGAATGTCTTGTAGAATTCCTTGAGTGTCTTGGATATGGCTTCCCTCATTGCTGCGAGGTGGGTACCTCCGTCACGGGTGTTCTGTCCGTTGACGAACGATGCTATGTTCTCGCCGTAGCTGTTTCCGTGAGTCATTACGATCTCTACATCCTCGCCCACGATATGGATCGGCTGGTACAGCGGCGTTTCAGACATGTTGTCGTTGATAAGGTCAAGAAGACCGTTCTCAGACTTGTATGCGGTACCGTTGAAATTCAGGGTGAGCCCTTTCTTGAGGTAGGAATAGTTCTTCATCATGGATTCGATGAACTCCATGCGGAAGGTATAGCCGACAAAAAGGTTCTCATCAGGAATGAAGCGGACATATGTTCCGTTCTTTTCCTTTGAAGGTCTCTGACCTGAGTCGATCAGCTTTCCTTCACGGAACTCTGCGAACGAGCTCATTCCGTCACGGTATGCCTCGACAAAGAAATGAGACGAAAGCGCATTTACGGCCTTCAGACCCACTCCGTTCAGACCCACTGACTTCTTGTAGCCCTTGGTGTCGTATTTGCCACCAGTGTTCAGGATGCTTACGGCCTTGACCACCGAATTGAGCGGAATTCCTCGTCCGAAGTCTCTTACCGAGGCTTCCTTCTCGCTCACTGTGATCTGTATCTGCTTTCCGAATCCGGCAGAGAATTCATCGATGGAGTTGTCCACTACCTCCTTCAGAAGTACATAGATACCATCTCCCAGATCGTCTCCGTTTCCTAATCGGCCGATATACATTCCCGGTCTCAGACGGATGTGTTCCACACCGTCGAGGGTCCTGATGTTGTCGTCACCGTAATTTACGTTATTTATGTTTTCAGTCGCCATATTCCTTTTAAGACATAATCGCGCAAAGTTAGTAATTTTTCCGGAATTGTATGATATTTGTTTTCTGATGGTTTGGATATAATGTTTCAAATAATGGCCTGAAAGACCGATATCTTTGATGTTTGGATTTTTTTTGTCAAATTTGCGAGTTGAAAGATTCTTGACCAATGATAATGAAATATGTTAGGAGCGCTCTCTTGATTGGGATTCTATGCGCTCTGCTGACGCCTCACTGTGCCTGTGCCCAGTCATATGTGAGGTTCGTAGACCAGTACGAACTGAAGTCCAGGACTGCACACGCGGACTCGGTTCTTCATTTTGTTCCCATGCCCAAGGGTGTGGCGGAACTCGATAATTACCCGAAGATAAATGTTGCAGCTTTGGAGCTTTCCCGTGTCATGGAGCAGGGCGGGGAACTGCTCGAGGTGTGGATATGCGGATCGTCGTCTCCTGAAGGTCCGCTCAAAGAGAATGCAAGGCTGGCAGGAGAACGTGCAGATGCCGCTGCCGGATATATTAAGAGTATTGTCGAAGTTCCTGACTACAAGATAGTCAAGGAAAATCTTAGCGAAGACTGGTACACGCTTTATCGCCTTGTCGAGCAGGCTGAAATGCCCTGCCGCTATGATGTCCTCTTCATCATCAGGACCATGCAGGGAGAGGAACGTAAGGAAGCATTGAAGAAGTTGGACGGGGGCAATGTGTGGGATTATATGGTCAGGGAGTTGTTTCCTCAGATAAGGGGTGTGCGTTTTGCATTCTTCTGCAGAAAAGGATATGAACCTGCGAAGGAATATGTCAGGGATACGGTCTATGTCAAGGATACTGTGGTAATAATGAAGGAAGTCTTCTATATGAGCCGCGAACCGGAACCGCAGCC
>JAFVMQ010000013.1 GCA_017506825.1 Bacteroidales bacterium | reverse complement strand
TTAAGAATCTTCTTGCGGCGTGCCCTTGAGGCAACTGAATTTACCGATCTTGGCATAAATTTAACTGTTTTATGGAGGCAGTGTCCGTCATCGGAGCTTTTCGACTGCGTTCCAAGTTTGACTTAAAATACTTTGTAATTCTTAAAATTACATACCCAACAAAGCTTTGACTCTCTTCTCGTCAACATTGGCAACGAGTGCAATGTGAGTCAAATTTCTCTTCTGCTTCTTGGTCTTCTTTGTGAGAATGTGGCTCTTGTAAGCATGCTTTCTCTTTACTTTTCCCGTTCCGGTAAGCGTAAAACGCTTTTTTGAACCGGAGTTGGTCTTCATCTTTGGCATAGTTAAATTTGATTTAGTTAATAATTATTTGTTTTCCAATCTCTTGGATTACTTTTTCTTGAGAGGGGCAATCATCATGATCATCCTCTTTCCTTCAAGCTTAGGCATCTGCTCTGCTCTTCCGAACTCCTCAAGTTCCACTGCAAAACGGAGAAGAAGCTTCTCTCCCTGATCTGCGTAGATGATCGAGCGTCCCTTGAAGAAGACAGAAGCCTTTACCTTCGAGCCTTCCTGGAGGAACTCCTGGGCATGCTTGAGCTTGAACTGGAAATCATGCTCATCGGTATTAGGTCCGAACCTGATCTCCTTGATGACTATCTTGGCCGCATTGGCCTTCATCTCCTTAGCCTTCTTCTTCTGCTGATAGAGATATTTCTGATAGTCAATGATCTTACATACAGGAGGATCGGCTTTCGCGCTTATCTCCACCAGATCAAGACCCTGTTCATCAGCCATCTTCAAGGCATCCCTGAGCGAGAAGACTCCCTGTTCAGGAATATTCTCTCCTACGAGTCGTACCTGCTGAGCTGTGATCTCATCATTGATTCTCAATCCGTCCTCGTCCTTCTTCACATTGTTAGGCCTCTGGCCCGGACGAGCGCTTGGTCTTGGGCCGCTTGGGCGTGGACCAGGTTTAAATGGTGCTGCGATAAATAAATCCTCCTATAAGTTAAGTTAAGTTAATAATATAATTGCGCTATGACAGCTGCGCCTTGATTTCATTGCTTACGAGAGCAGCGAAGTCTTCAGCCGACATAGATCCTGCGTCAATTCCACCCTGTCTTCTGACAGAAACCGAGCCTTCAGTCATTTCCTTCTCACCCACAATCACAAGGAAAGGAATCCTCTTGAGCTCACTCTCACGGATTCTCTTACCAAGTGTTTCGTTTCTGTCGTCAATAGAGGCGCGAATATCGTAATTATTCAGCAAATCACAAACTTTTTTTGCATATTCCTCGTATTTTTCGCTGACAGGCACGATATTAACCTGATCCGGAGTCAGCCAGAGAGGAAGTTTTCCACCTGTATGCTCGAGCAATACTGCAACGAATCTCTCAAGCGAACCGAACGGAGCGCGGTGGATCATGATAGGGCGATGCTTCTGGTTGTCGCTTCCGATATATTCGAGTTCGAAGCGTTCAGGAAGGTTGTAGTCAACCTGGATTGTACCGAGCTGCCACTTTCTTCCGATTGCATCCTTCACCATGAAGTCGAGTTTAGGGCCATAGAAGGCAGCCTCGCCATACTCAACCACAGTATTGAGTCCCTTCTCCTCGGCAGCCTCGATGATCGCTGCCTCGGCCTTTGCCCAGTTCTCGTCTGAACCGATATATTTAGACTTGTTATTCGGATCGCGAAGGGATACCTGAGCTACATAATCCTTGAAATCAAGCGTCTTGAACACATAAAGGATAATGTCGATCACCTTGCAGAACTCCTCTTTGATCTGATCCGGACGTACAAAGAGGTGAGCATCATCCTGAGTGAAGCTTCTCACACGCGTAAGTCCATGAAGCTCACCGCTCTGCTCATAACGGTATACAGTACCGAACTCTGCAAGTCTGAGAGGAAGCTCCTTGTACGAACGAGGCTTTGACCTGTAGATCTCGCAGTGATGCGGACAGTTCATAGGCTTGAGGAGATACTCTTCTCCCTCCTGCGGAGTATGGATAGGCTGGAACGAATCCTTACCGTATTTTGCATAGTGACCTGAAGTCACATAAAGATCCTTGTTACCGATATGCGGAGTAACTACAGGCAGATATCCGTATGATTTCTGAAGCTTCTTGAGGAAATTCTCAAGGCGTTCGCGAAGAGCGGCACCCTTTGGAAGCCACAACGGAAGACCCTGTCCAACCCTCTGGGAGAATGTGAAGAGTTCCATCTCCTTACCTATCTTTCTATGGTCACGCTTCTTTGCCTCCTCCATCATCAGGAGATACTCGTCAAGCATCGACTTCTTAGGGAAAGTAACGCCATATACGCGGGTAAGCATCTGACGCTCCTGATCACCTCTCCAGTATGCACCTGCAATGGCAGTAAGCTTGACAGCCTTGATGACCGATGTATCCTTGAGGTGCGGTCCGCGGCAGAGGTCTGTGAAATCACCGTTTGTATAGAATGTGATCGTTCCGTCCTCAAGTTCGCTGATAAGCTCGCACTTATACTCATCTCCCTTCTCTGTAAAGGTCTTGAGCGCATCAGCCTTGGAAACCTCTGTCCTTACAAAAGGATTCTTCTGGCGCGCAAGTTCGATCATCTTGTCCTCGATAGCCTTGAGATCAGCCTCTACAAGAGTCTTTTCACCGAAATCAACATCATAGTAGAAACCAGTCTCGACAGCAGGACCGATACCGAACTTCACTCCAGGATAAAGAGCCTCGAGTGCAGCAGCAAGAAGGTGCGACGAAGAATGCCAGAAGACATGCTTTGCCTCTGCATCCTCCCACTTGTGGAGACGGATCTGTGCATCCTCTGTAATAGGGCGTGTAACATCATATACTGTACCCTTTCCTGTCGTGTCAGCAGCAGTTATAACCGTCGCAGCCAATACGTCAGCTGCCAGTCTGGGACTGATACTCTGTGCAATGTCAAACGCTGAGACGCCGCTTTCGTACTGTCTCACGCTGCCGTCAGGAAATGTAATATTGATCATATCTTACTATTTATTTTATATATAAAACAAGTCTTGTCAATCCAAGAATGCAAAGGTATGAATTTTTTTCTATCTTTGTACTATATAATATAGTGAATATGGAACAATTATCTAAAGGAACCATGTGGAACACAGCAGGAAAGGCCGGGCTGGCCTTAGCTGCAGCATCAACTGCATATCTGTTCGCAAACCAATTCATGTCTCAGGCTGAAATACCTGCATTTCTTAACTCCATTCTCGGATTTGTCCTTTGGGCGGCAAAGTTTGTCGGATGCATATGGATCATGAAATTCTTCATGAAGAAATATTTATCGAAGAATAGAGTAACTGGTAACGGCAGCACATTCAGACTCGGAGTAATGATGGCTCTGCTTTCAGCAATCCTGTATTCCGGAGCAGCATTTGCCAATGTCGCATTCATTTCAGCAGATCTCTTTGACGAGCAGATGGCGGCAATGATGCAGCAGATGGCTCCGATGATGGATTCCAACACAATGTCAATGATGGACACATACATGGAGAACCTTCCTCAGATAACCTTCGTATCGAACTTCATCTACTGTTTCATATTCGGAACAGTTCTCTCATATATCCTCTCTCGCAACATCCCAAGCAAGGATCCGTTTGCAGAATACAAACCAGACGAGCAGTAGAATACCATGGAATACACTAAAGACCTGTCAATCGTTATATCACTCTTCAACGAAGAAGAGTCACTCACGGAACTTGTCGGCTGGATCCGGACAGTTATGGACAAGGAAGGATACAGGTATGAGATAATTATGGTTGATGACGGCAGCAATGATGCCTCTTGGAAGATAATCAAGAATTTATCAGCTGCAGATTCGTCCATAAGAGGGATATCGTTCCGTCGCAACTACGGCAAGTCAGCTGCACTCTTCCACGGTTTCAAGGCTGCAGAGGGCAGAGTTGTCGTGACGATGGATGCAGACCTTCAGGATTCTCCTGAGGAAATCCCGGAAATGTACAGAATGATCACAGAGGATGGCTATGATATCGTATCCGGCTGGAAAAAGCAGAGGTTCGACAATAAGCTTACAAAGAATCTTCCTTCAAAACTCTATAACTGGACAGCGCGCAAGATCACCGGTATCAAGCTGCACGATATGAACTGCGGACTGAAGGCTTACAGGAATGAGGTTGTAAAGAACATAGAAGTCTATGGAGAGATGCACAGGTACATTCCTTACCTTGCAAAGAATGCAGGATTCAGTAGAATAACAGAAAAGCCTGTTCAACATCAGAAGAGGAAATACGGTAAAAGCAAATTCGGACTTGAAAGATTCGTAAACGGTTTCCTTGACCTCATATCGCTCTGGTTCCTGAGCACATTCGGAAAGAAACCGATGCACTTCTTTGGCTTTACAGGAATAGTGATGTTCATTACCGGAGCAATTCTTGCTGTCTGGGTAATAGCCGAGAAACTCATCCAGCAGAGCAATGGTCTTCTTTACAGACCGGTGACTGAGCAGCCGCTGTTCTATCTGGCTCTTGTAGCCGTGCTGCTCGGTTTCCAACTCTTCCTTGCAGGATTCATCTGCGAAATGGTATCCAGAAACAGTAACGAAAGGAACCACTACAATATCAGAGAGGAGTTCTAAACTCCTCTCTTTTTTTTGTATGTTGTAAGTGTCCTGCCACGGTTGGAGGAAAACAAAACACCCCGTCATCGGATGATGACAGGGTGTCGTATAAGAAAGTGGCAGCTACCTACTCTCCCACCTGGTGGGGCAGTACCATCGGCGATGGTGAGCTTAACTTCTCTGTTCGGAATGGGAAGAGGTGGATCCTCACCGC
>JAFVMQ010000137.1 GCA_017506825.1 Bacteroidales bacterium | reverse complement strand
CAGTGCGAGAAATGCAAAGGAAATGCGTCTGAATGCCCTCAAGCAGCAGGAGCATACGGATCCGGATGCATACAGGAATATGGTGATGGAATCCCTTCAGAAGCAGATAGGAATGAAGGAACTTCCGGTTCACATCGAATGCTTCGATAATTCCAATATCCAGGGCACCAATCCTGTTTCAGCCTGCGTGGTGTTCAGGAATGCTGTTCCCTCGAAGAAGGATTACCGTCATTTCAAGGTCAAGACAGTGGTCGGTGCCAACGACTATGCGACAATGAAGGAGGTTGTGAATCGCAGGTATTCCCGTATGATGGCGGAAAATCCTGAGGATCTGCCTCAGCTTGTCGTTATAGATGGAGGCAAGGGACAGCTGGCTTTTGCGTATGAAGCTCTGGCGGAACTTGGTCTTGTTGATAAGCTGACAGTTATAGCTTTGGCGGAGCGTATGGAAGAAGTCTACCGTGTCGGTGATCCGTACCCGATGTTCATCGACAGGAATTCTCCTGCCTTGAAGGTTCTTCAGCAGATAAGGGATGAGGCCCATCGTTTCGGAATAACCTTCCATCGCAAGCTCAGGAGCAAGTCTCAGATCGAGTCAGTTCTGCGTGATATCAAAGGCGTGGGTGAAAAGACTGAGCAGAGGCTTCTTCTGCGTTTCGGAAGTGTGGCGCGTATTGCCGCTGCATCCGTAGATGAAATCGCTGAACTGGTAGGCACGCAACTGGCGGAACGGATACATGACGCATTGAATGCATAATAAACGTCATGCCCGACTTGATCGGGCATCTTAATATGAGACCGATGAAAAACAAAGTTCTGTCCTTGTACGATTGGTTCCTAATAATAGGAGTCATCGCATCCAATATAATCTATTCCGTTCTAAGCGGTAATTTAGACGTTGTTGGTTCTCTTGCCGGAATTGCCGGTGTTCTATGTGTTGTCCTTGTGGCCAAGGGCAGCATCTGGAACTATCTCTTCGGACTTGTCAATGTTTCGATGTACGCCTATATTTCATATAAGGCCTCTCTTTATGGTGATGCGGTTTTGAATGCATTTTATTATCTCCCGATGCAGTTCATAGGCTGGTGGCAGTGGAGAAAGAGGGGAGCCGCAGTTTCGGAGTCTGAGGCAGGTGGAAAAGGTGTGCAGGTAAAGGCACGCAGGTTTTCATGGAAGCAGAGAGCCGTACTTGCCGCAGGATGTACTGCTGCTGTCGTGGCAGGAGGTTTTGTTCTTGATTATTTCGGAGATCCTCAGCCATTCAAGGATTCGACAACCACAGTCCTCAGTATCGTCGCCCAGGCCCTTATGGCACTTGCTTTCATGGAACAGTGGGCGCTATGGATAATAACAAATATCGTCAGCGTTGCAATGTGGACTATCTGTGTTGCACGAGGTGAGGCACATGCAGCTGTAATGGTGATAATGTGGGTGTTCTACCTGTTGAATTCTATCAATGGCTTCAGGGTCTGGTTCAGGCTCAGCAGGGAGGCTGGAGCCGAGAAGGCATAAATTATTTTTATTTTCCGAAAATTTTTATTTAATTTGCACCGATTTTTACCGAGAATACGTGTATTAAGATATAAATTATTAACTAAAAAAATTTAAGTTATGGCTAATATTGCAGAAGACGTAAAGGCAATCATCGTTGAGAAATTGGGCGTTGATGCGTCTGAAGTTACTGAAACAGCTAGCTTCACTAATGATCTTGGAGCGGATTCACTCGACATCGTTGAGCTCATCATGGACTTCGAGAAGAAGTTTGAGATTTCAATTCCTGATGAGGATGCGGGTGACAGAATCGCTACTGTAGGCGACGCTATCAAGTACATTGAGGACAAGGTAAATGAGAAATAATTTTGTCTCAATAACGTAAAGGGCAGGTCGGAAGACCTGCCCTTTGTCGTTTATGTGTTGTCTGTGTTATTCTGCAGACTTAGGTGCCGAGAAAGTAACCTTGAACTGAGGCTTGGCTCCGGCAGCGTCCGGACCGTTGAGCACGGCACTATAGAATCTGTCCTTGTCCAGCTCGGTAGATACTGATTCCGAGGTGGTGTCCATGCTGCTGTACATCATGGCCATCATGGCGTAATTGTAGTAGTTGCCATACCCGTATCCTCCATACCCGTATCCTCCATATCCGTAACCGCCATATCCGCCGTATCCGCCATAACCATATCCGTATGGGTCGTACATCATGCTGTTATAATAGTAATCGTACGGATAATTGTTGTAGTAGCTGTTGTTATTGCTTGTCACAGTAACTTCCTCATGCATGATAAGGAACCAGATGTCATAGTTTTCGATCTTCTTTGCATAGTCCTCATCATCCCTGTCAAGATTCAGGATCTGCTGCACATGGTAGCTTATGTCCGGGCAGTACATGTTCAGGGATCTGTTGATGTCTCCCTGATTTTCGCTGCTGATGCTGGCATCTGTAAGACCCGCATAGGTAATGTACTTGTCATCTTCCGTTGTGTAGCGTACTGTAGGACTGAGGATGTACGGATACTTCTCTAAAAGGCCGTAGTTTTCCTCGACGTTATACGGAAGAATCACAGTCGCCTTGTTTATCACGACTTGAGACGGGTCCTGGATTCCGGCTTCTGCCATCTGAGCCTCAAGTATCTGCTTGATTTCCTCTGCCTTTACCACTGGCTTCACTCCTGCGCCGCCTTCCACATAGATCTTGTCAGCAGCTCTTACACCCTCTTTGTAAATTTCTGATGTTGCATGGTCGCTGCTGTTGAAAGCATATTGTGAAGGATATACGAGGCTTTTGGAGTCTTCGTTGTATCTGATGTAGTCAGCAGGACCGAAGAAGAAGAGGAAAGATGTGTCTACCGGCTCTTCAGAGTAGTCGTATTCTGCTGTTATACAGAGTTCTGCGTAATTTCCTGTCACATATCCTGAACTATTCTCAAGTTCAAGGTCGAACATGTTGATTCTGCCACCCCTGCCTGCAGGAGCATCTGTCGTGATATATATGCCAGGAAGATAGTTGATGAAATTCTGTACGCTGTCTGTCTTGCCTGCCTTTTGAGCCTCATCTATCTTGGCTACTACCTTTTCTGCATATTCAAGGCTGAAGTCAAATGAGAGTGAGTCGCCGCCGCCATATACCGGGATACCTGTTGTGATTCTCTTGCTGAGATCCACATACTCATCGAGTACGGCAGGATCAGAGAAAGAGTTCATATAAAGTATGGTAGAGTCCAGAGGCTTCTTGAGCTCGGAAACATATACGTTCTGAAGCATCTTTATCTCGTTGTCGTTTACCATCGAGAGAGTGTCGCGGACAGCTGAGAAATGGAATCTTCTGACCTTTGTATTCTTGCCCAAGTCTACAGTATCTCTTACGGGAACAAGAGTGAAGCTGGCGCTCCTTACGCTGGTACCGAGTATACGGTCGTTGACTGCACCGAAAGTAAATCTTGATGTGTTGTAGCCGGAAAGGTTGCCAGTCATCTGCAACCTGATATCCTGAAGGTCTACCGCATCCTGCGGGTAGACGTCCCATGTCTGGTCAGTAGGGATGAGGCTTTCTCCAAGCTCTTCGTTGATCTTAATGCACGATGCAGAGCCAAGCAGTATCGCACCGATAGCCGCAAGGCGGCTGACTCTGCAGAGAAAACGGGAATTCATTATAAATTATCGTAAAAACTATTGTAAACTTCTATGTATGAATTGTCTTCGAATGAACCGGCGTCATATGGGAGGCACGGGCAGCCCTTTGCCTTGCAGTAGTTAGCAAGCTCCTGCGGTATTGCTTCTGCTCCGAATATGATTCCGTCCGAATGGTCGGCAGCCAGTTTTGCAAGATTTATGCCAGTAGGTTCAGTCAGAATATCGACGTCGCTTTTCGTAACATTTCCGAAAAGCACCCTCTCCTTGAAGTCCTCAGGGAACGATACAGGCGTGTCATCGTAAAGCGAGAGCACGATTTTGCTGTTTGAGAAGATAGGGTCATCGATATAAGCCTTCTTCAGGTAAAGAGGCAGAACCTGAGATATCCATCCGTGGCAATGTATCACGTCCGGTGCCCATCTGAGTTTCTTTACTGTCTCGAGGACTCCGCGGGCGAAGAATATGGCTCTTTCTCCGTTGTCTTTGAAGAATTCTCCGTTTTCGTCGCAATATACGCTCTTGCGGTGGAAATAATCTTCATTGTCGATGAAGTACACCTGCATCCTTGCCGCCGATATGGATGCCACCTTGATCACAAGAGGCCTGTCCACATCATTGATTATGATGTTCATGCCGGAAAGGCGGATGACTTCGTGGAGCTGGTTCTTCCTCTCGTTGATGCATCCGTATCTTGGCATGAATGACCTTATTTCCTTTTTCCTTTCCTGAATACCCTGCGGCAGATATCGGCCTATGTTGGCAGCAGGTGATTCCGGGAGATAAGGGTAAATCTCCGAATTGACAAACAGGACTCTTTTGACTGAATTTCCCATAGCGGTAATTTTTAGTGACAAAATCTCTACAAAGATAATAATAATTTTTTTATAAATAGCTATCTTTGACCCCGATTGGGATTATCGTATGAGTAAAGCGGATAACAGATTGATGCGTCGTAGGCTCGCAAATGCCTACCTTTCTTCAGTGATAAGCATAAGCCTCGTGCTTCTTCTTGTCGGTGTTGCGGCAATGCTTCTCGTGAATGCCGGCAGCGTGTCGGATTATTTCAAGGAAAACATGCAGGTGACCGTGATGATGAAGGATGAGGTCTCGGATGAGGCAGCTTTGGGCTATCAGGCTGATCTTGAGCAGGAAGAGTTCATAAAGAGTACTTTGCTTGTTACCAGAGAACAGGGTCGCAGGGAAATGGCCGATCTGCTCGGAGACGATTTTCTTGATGTGTTCGAGACGTCGCCTATACCGGTATCAATTGATGTCACCTTGAAGGCGGATTATGTTTCAGCAGACAGTCTGGAGGTTGTGAAGTCTGTCATTTCGAAATCGTCTCTTGTTGAAGAGGTCGTGTACCAGAGTTCTCTTGTCGATGCCCTCAATGCAAATCTGGGAAAGATTTCCTTTATTCTCGGAGTCTTTATCGCTTTGCTTCTGTTCATTTCATTCGTTCTGATCAACAATACCGTAAGACTGAATGTCTTTGCAAGGAGATTTACCATCCATACGATGAAGCTGGTGGGTGCGACAAGATCGTTTATTCGTGCCCCGTTCCTTGTTCAGGCTGCATTCCAGGGTGTGTTTTCGGCATTTGTGGCGATAATCGCTTTAGTGGGAATGCTCTTTTTCGTGAGGAACGAATTCGAGCAGCTTTTTGAGATTTTCAGACTTGACCTGCTCCTGGCCGTGATGGGTATAGTCCTTGCTGCCGGACTTGCGATATGTCTCATAAGCACATGGCTTGTCGTCAACAAGCTTGTGTCGTTAAAGAAAGATGAACTGTATTACTAACGTCATCCCCGACCGGTCGGGGATCTAAAAATGTAAGAATGGAAAACAATCCGAAAATGGCTATCACCCCGAAGGGTTTGAAATTTCTGCTTATAGGCTTTGTCGTCATGGTTTCAGGATACATCCTGATGGCTGGTGGCGGCAGCAAGGACCCGGAGGTGTTCAATTATGCAATGTTTGATTTCCGTCGCATGGTGGCGGCCCCGATTGTCATAATCCTGGGTATCGTGATTGAGATAGTGGCAATAATGGGCATCTTCAAAGGTAAGGAGGAAAAATAATGGAATGGTTTGAAGCGGTATTGCTCGGTCTGATACAGGGACTTACTGAATTTCTTCCTGTAAGCAGCAGCGGTCATCTTGAGATCGGAAAGGTTCTTCTCGGTGTAGAGACGACAGATGATCTTCTTTTCACGACAATGGTCCATGCGGCTACTGTCCTCAGCACCATTCTTGTCTTCCGCAAGCAGATATGGGATCTTCTCAAGGGATTCTTCTGCGGTCTGAAGGACTGGAGGATTGAAAAGAATGATGCGGGTAAGAAGGTGCTGGTATGCAATGATCAGACAGATTATCTTCTCAAGATGGTTCTGTCCATGGTCCCTGTTCTGATAGTCGGAGTCTTCTTCAAGGATCAGGTCGAATCCCTTTTCGGTTCGATATATGTGGTCGGGGTGGCACTTATAATGACAGCTCTGCTTCTTTTCTTCTCCGATTTTGCTTCGCGTCCCGGCAGGAAGTCGGTTTTCCCTGCAAACGGGTATCGTAACGGTATTTCATACTGGCAGGCCTTTGCAGTAGGTCTCGGTCAGGCATTTGCTGTCGTTCCGGGTCTTTCGCGTTCGGGTACCACGATATCAACCGGTCTCATCTGCGGAGTGAAGAGGGAAGTCATGGCTCAGTTCTCCTTCCTGATGGTTCTTGTCCCTATCCTTGGCGAGACATTCCTGGAGATTGTAGGAGGAGAGTTCGGTGCATCATCAGTAGGAGCCCTGCCTTTGATTCTCGGCTTTGTATCTGCCTTCCTTTCTGGTCTTTTCGCCTGCAAGGTGATGATAGCCCTTGTAAAGAAGGCTAAGCTCAGCTGGTTCGCTCTCTACTGCCTCGTGGCGGCAGCCTGCATCTTTATCTTTGCATAAATAATGAAAACCTACTTCGTATCAGACGTCCATTTAGGCCTGCAGGTCGGCGATCCCGCCGACCGCGAACGCCGTTTCGTCGATTTCCTCCGGTCCCTTCCTGAGGATACGGAGGCTGTCTATCTTCTCGGAGACATCTGGGATTTCTGGTATGAATACAAACATGTCGTGCCGAAAGGCTACGTCCGTGTGCTCTCTGCCCTTGTCGATCTGATGGACAGGGGAGTGAAGGTGTATTTCTTCCAGGGCAACCATGACGTATGGACATACGGTTATTTCGAGGAACTTGGCATGAGGAAGCTTGTCCAGCCTGCCCTGATTGAGATAGGAGGAAAGCGTTTCTGTCTCGGTCATGGTGACGGACTTGGTCCTGTTCCTGCCGGCTACCGCTTCCTTCGTGGGGTCTTCCACAGCCGTGTGGCACAGTTCCTTTTCAGTCTTCTTCATCCCTGGATTGCATTCGGACTTGGAAACGGATGGTCTAAGAACAACCGTCTTTCCCATGACAAGGAATATGTATTCCGTGGGGAAGAGGAACCTTTGTATAAGTTTGCCGTTGACTTTGCCGCATCCGGCGATGTCGATTACTTTGTTTTCGGTCATTACCATGCGGATGTGCACATGACTTTGCCGTCAGGAGCGCAGTTCCATGTCCTGAAGGACTGGATGCATTCGTCTCCTTATCTCTGCTTCGACGGAATTAAAGGTATTTTTCAGGAATAGGCATTTCAGGTGGGTCTTTCCAGAAAAGCGACCAGTAAAGAGCAGGGAAATCTCCTTCTTCCCAGATCTTGACAAGCTCCTCGGTGTCCTTGTCTTCTCCTTCCGGATCATACGGCTTCTTCAGGTCCGAACCGAAAATCTTGGCTATGCCCTGCCAGAATCCTGCGGTGACGCCGCTTTTATAGCTCTTGATAATATTGTAGGATGATTTTCCGACCTCCCTGTCCACGAGTTTCATGATCAGCGCACCCTGGCTTACCGTCAGCTTGCGCATCTGTCCTTCGAATACGTCGAACAGTTCCTCCTGGACAGAGCTTATGTACTTTTCCCTTTTGGCTCCCTTCAGTCTGTCTGCTGCAATCGTGCTGTCTGCCTCCACCACCAGCTTCTTTGCTACGAGTGCGTAAGGATATGCCTTGCTGAAGTTATGTACGAGACGGTAGTATTTGCGCCATTCCTTGCCCTTCTGCTTTGGAACACGGGAATAAACTTTCGATGCCTTGATCTCGTCGATATATATGGTGTCCTTTCCTTCGACGATGTATTGCAGGATCTCCTTTCTTTGTGAAATGCTGCTTTTTGCATTTGCGGGTTTTTGCGCAGGACAATCGGCTGCCCATCCGATGGAAAGGATGAGTACGGCTATCGTACATAATATATGAAGGCTTGTCCTGTTCATTCTGTTTTTCATATCCGCTGCAAATTTAGCAAATCCCGTATTCTCTGCAAAATTCCTGCCCGTCCTCTCTCCCTGTGGATTTGCCTGCTGCCTCTCTAATATAGCGTCGGTACGAGAATCGGGATTTTCTTGTCCCTACGCTTCGGAGGATGAGGCTGTCTGGTTCCGGTGGCCGGTCTGGCTGGGCATGAAGGAGCGAAAATGACCCCCGTGCCAAACTGAAAAACCGTCATGACTGCACTGGTCGAAAATGTGTTGATATAATTTTTAACACCTCGTGTAACTGCATGAAAATACGCGTTTTAGCATATGAAATATTCGGTCGAAAATGTT
>JAFVMQ010000136.1 GCA_017506825.1 Bacteroidales bacterium | reverse complement strand
TTGCGGATTGAAGATGCCTCGAAGAAGTTGAAGTCTTCAGGCTTCTGGTCCTTGTAGAGTGCAGGGTAAGTCTTTATGCCCGGAACCTCTCTTACGACTCCGTAACGGAAGCTTGCAGGAATGAAATAAGGGATATATGTTCCACCAGGACGGGCAGAGTACATTGTGTTCTGGTCAAGTTCTACGGCTGACGATCTCTGGAATCCCCAGTAACCGTATGCGCGGAAACCGATGTTGTAGTCAGGATCCTTAGGATCTGTGATCTGTTCTATAAAGATAGAAGGATCGAAACCGAGTACGCTTCCCTCGACAGCCCATCTTCCGTCTTCAGTGGCGTTGATCACCTTGAAAGGTCCGTCAGGACGGTCGCTTTTTGCTACGAGAGCCTCGCGTCCCCAGCCTCGGCTGTGAGGATAGAGGTAATACTCTCTTTTTCCGTCTCTCCAGTTTACCTCCACAAGATCAGGGGCGTACATTACATCCCACTGGTTGTCGATGTTGTATGTGAAGATCGGACCTTCGTCCACCCATGCGGTCAGGTCTTCGACAGGTGCCGACCACATGCGGATGTCAGGACCGCAATAGCTACCGAAGCGCAGGTCGTGCGATCCGATGATGTATGCGCGGTATTTTCCCGGGTTGTCGGGATCTTCGAATACGCGTGGTTCGCCGTCAGGAAGATGTTCCCATAAAGGGAGATAAGGGTTGCCGGTACCGATCTCCGGATCCACTGTCCGGGCGCATCCTGCAGCCATTGCACAGGAAACAGCGAGAGTAAACAGAATCTTTTTCACGTTGTATGTGGTTAGTTGTTTATCTTGGTATAGTCGAACGAGTCCACATCGATGTAGCCGCCTTCTGACTTGGTCGCATAGTTGAATATGGCGAACTTGGTTCCCATGAAGAAACGCTGCCAGTCGAATCTCATCCTGTAGTCGCCACCTGCCTTGTTCCACGTCTTGCCGTCGAGACTGTACCACAGTCTGGCTATGTCCCTTGTCTGTCCCGGACGGAAGTCGGCGTCTATCCTGAGCCATATCCTGTCCTTTGTCAAAGGGATCTCTTCGATCATATTCCTCTTTACTTCGAGGACCTCTTTGTTGCGAGGATGGAGAAGTACGGACTCTTCGGTGAGGGTCAGTGTCTTCTTTCCATCTTTCATTGTCACTCCGAGTACAGCAGCGTCGCTGTTGAATGCGCTGAAGCCTGCTACGTCACCATCTTTCATGCCACGGAGGTCGAGCGTCACTGTTGCTGTGCTCTGCGGACCCTCCATGCGCTGGGTTATCGTGTTGCGGGCGGTATAGATGCTTTCGGCAACCTTGCTGGTCTTCAGCCTCAGATGTCCCGGGCGTTCGGTCAGCGACCATGCCTCGTCGACAGGATTATGGTTCCACTGCCAGTGGAGACCAAGTTTCTCCGATTTGAAGTCGTCACTCTTGGTTATGCTACGTACAGGATGACCCTGTATCGGTTTTTCCATTGTTCCGGGTACTTTCCCGTCACTGTCTCCGAGCATTGGCCAGCCGTCTGTCCATGTGCATGGCATCAGCATAGGCGCGCGTCCGAGTCCGTCCCTGTCCTGGAAGAACATTCCGTACCATCCGCCGTCCGGTGTGTCGACAATGGTTCCCTGAGCCACTCCGGCGCCAAGACCGCCGAACGGTGTTTCGAGGATCACCTTCTTTTCGTATGGACCTTCGATCCTGTCGGCGCGGTAACATACCTCACGGCGTATGCCGCCTCTTGGCCATGATATCATGAGCAGGTAATATTTTCCGTCCTTTTTCAGCATTCTGCTGCCTTCGAGAAGGTTGTTTTCCTCGCTGTCACGTTCGAATATCTGCATGTCGAGACCACCTTCGAGCACTCCGGTCAGGTCGGGTTCGAGCTCACGGATCATGCCTGTGCCGTAGACCATGTAGGCTTTGCCGTTGTCGTCGAAGAAGAAGGATGCGTCGTGGAAATGCGGGAGTACGGAATACAGTTCCCATTTTTCGCTCCTGGGATCGGTCGTCGAATATACCCAGCCCTTGGGAGGCTGGTCGTTAGGGGTGAAATATGCGAAGAAGCGTCCGTCCTTGTATCTGAGTGATGTGGCCCATTGACCTCGTCCGTAGACTGTGCCGCCTTCCATGCTGTAGCAAGGGGTTTCTTCGATACGGTCGAAGATATAGCTTGCTATTTCCCAGTTGACGAGGTCCTTCGAGTGCATTATCGGGGCTCCTGGCATCAGGTGCATTGTGGTTGTGACCAGATAGAAATCCTCGCCGACGCGGATCAGGTCAGGGTCGGGGCAGTCGCTCCAGAGGACGGGGTTTGTGAATGTACCGTCTCCGTTGTCGCTGGATCGCTCGGGGGAGAATTTGACTGCAGGGCTGCATGACGCTGCAATCAGGATAATCAGAGCAGAATAGAGGAGACGTTTCATATCAGTTTCAGTGTTTCACGTGATTTCACAAATTTAACGATACTGCCGGTCTTATCCTATAATTTTTGAATCACATTGTATCCTTTTTGTGTCATGCAATACAAAAACACGCCGACTGCTGTCGGCGTGTTTGTTCGGATGATTGTTTAGAATCCGCCGCCCATCATGCGGCTCATGTCCATTTCCTGAACCTTTACTCCTTCAGGAAGTTCGAACATTGTTGCAGGGATCTCTACGTCCTCGACGATCTTTGTAGCTGTCTGACCCATGTCGCCGAAATCGGTGTTCATTGAAGTCTTGAGGGTGATGCCCTTGTAGACCCATACGGTCTGCTTCATTACCTGCCCCATCATGAATACAGAAACAGAGTATTTTGTACATTCCTTTCCTGCAACTGTCTCCTTGCCGAGTTCCTTTATCTTGTTCTTCTTGATGTCCTTCTCTGTAAGATTGCTGAAGTTGATCTTTTCCTGAGAGCCTCCCGGCATTCCGCCCGGCATGCTCATGGCAGTCTTCTCATTGTCGTTGACCATTACGCTCTTTCCGTCGATCACGAGCATTCTCATCTTCTGTCCGCCGAAGTAGGAAACCGTAACCTGCTTTGCGCCGTAGTCGTCGAAATAAACCTCCTGCACCATCGGCTGACCCATCATGTCCATTTCCATTGTAACGATGCCCGATTTTACTGTGTAAAGCTTGTCCTGAGCCTGTGCTCCCATGCAGAATGCTGCAAGAGCTACGAGAATTGCAAATTTCTTCATGTTGTATGTGGTTATTGATTATCGCATTTTACCACAAATATGACACCTGTTTCTTTCAAAGGTTTAATCTTTTCAATATATTTGTGTCCTGTAATCATTTAATGTAATCAAGTCGTGAAACGTTTATTCTTTGCTATTGCAGTGCTCTTTCTTGGGGCCGCATCTTCATTTGTAAATGCTCAGGAAGGATATGTGCCGACCGAGGAAAACCTTCGCCAGCGTGAGATCTTCGAGGACAACAGATTCGGTATATTCCTGCATTGGGGAATCTACAGCATGTTCGCCCAGGGAGAATGGTATATGAACAAGGGTATCGATGCCAAGGAATATGCAAAGTCGGCAGGCGGCTTCTATCCGGCTTCCTTCAATGCCCGCGAGTGGGTAAAGGCGATCAAGGCTTCCGGAGCGAAGTACATATGCTTCACATCCCGCCACCATGACGGTTTTTCGATGTACGATACGAAATATTCGGATTACGATATCATTGATGCATCTCCCTTCAAAAGAGATGTGATTGCCGAACTTGCGCAGGCTTGCCGGGAGGAAGGAATCGCCCTCCATCTTTATTATTCCCTGATCGACTGGACAAGGGAGGATTATCCGTCCGGACGTACCGGACTTACTACAGGCCGAAATCTTGACCATACGGATTATGAGGCATATCGTCTGTTCATGAAGAACCAGCTTACAGAGCTTCTGACAAACTATGGAGATGTCGCGGCTATCTGGTTCGACGGCGTATGGGACCATGACAGCGATCCTCAGCCTTTCGACTGGAAACTCGGTGACATCTACTCTCATATCCATAATATCCGCCCTGAGTGTCTCATCGGCAACAACCACCACCTTACTCCGTTTGCAGGAGAGGATTTCCAGATGTTTGAGAGAGATCTTCCGGGAGAGAATACGACCGGATGGGCAGGGGATCAGACAGTCAGTGCGCTTCCTCTGGAGATGTGTCAGACCATGAACGGAATGTGGGGTTACAAGGTTGAGGACCAGAAGTACAAGTCGGTAACTGATCTTGTAAGGCTCATCGTCAAGGCAGCATCTAAAGGCTCTAACCTTCTTCTCAATATCGGACCTCAGCCTGACGGATGTCTTCCGGCTGCCGCTCTTGACAGGCTTTCAGGAATCGGCGAGTGGATGGGTAGATATGGTGAGTCCGTATATGCTACAGATGCGACAGGTATTCCTGAGCAGAGCTGGGGCGTTACCACACGACGTGGAAATACAATCTACATGCACCTTATCGAGCCTCTTGAAGGATGTCCGGTAGTACATCTTCCTGTAGAGGGAAAGGTCAAGTCTGTTACTGCTCTCAAGGACGGTTCTGCTCTGAAGTACCGCGTTGAGAACGGAGGGGTTTCGATTACCCTGAAGGAGACGCCTTCCGATATCGACTATGTCATAGCCGTGGAACTTAAGTAAGTTTGTTGTTTCAAATTATGGTACTGTTGATATTGCTTGCAATCGCTTTGGTCATTTTCCTCTCATGGGCGGCTGTAAACAGTTCTAAAATGGATCAGGAGGAAAAGGAGCGTCAGGAGCGCAAGAAGGAATATGATTCCTGGAAGCGGAATATGGAGACCAGGTGGAAAGCTTATGATGAAGCCAGGGATGCGGCTCTGGACGAACTCGAGGCCAAGTGGGGTAAGTGTGACAAGGACATATATGTGACTTCCGGTGATGTCTTTTCTTTGGAAGATAGGGTATATGCATTCGAGAAGGCTGAAAAGATTGTCCTCGGCGGAACGGTATATGATTTCAAAGATATCATAGGGTTCAGTCTGGTCAACAAGTCTAAAACAGTTTTTAATACATATGCTACTGTGAAGTCTGGAAAGGATCTCGGAGGAATGATAATGGGTGGAGTGGCAGGAAAGATGATAGCAGGGAATGCAGGTGCAGTCATCGGTGCGTTGGCTGCGGATGATGACTGCGACTGTGAGACAGATTATGATTTCGAAGAGGAGAATGAATATAAGATATATGTAAATGTCGACAGCATTTCGTCTCCTACCGTCATTCTGGATTTCGGCACTCTTGAAGAAGACGCATATGAGGCTGCAAATCTTCTAAATGTGATAACCAGAAGGAATTCGTTATGAAAAGATGAATTTGCTGCAATGTTTATAGGCTATATACGGAGGTGTCGCAACAGAGCGGCGCCTCTTTTTTGTGCCCGTCATCT
>JAFVMQ010000135.1 GCA_017506825.1 Bacteroidales bacterium | reverse complement strand
CTGCATAATATGGGGAACAGATGTAGGAGCATATATCTTCGGTATAACACTTGGACAGAAATACGGAAAGAAACTTTTCCCTTCCATTTCGCCGAAGAAGTCCTGGATCGGTTTCTGGGGCGGTCTTGTTACAGCTGTAGGTGTTGCAATCGCTTTGCATTATGCAGGACTTTTCTGCTTCGACCTGGTGCACTGCATTTTCATGGGTGCTCTTCTGTGTGTGGCTGGAGTATATGGCGACCTTATCGAGTCTCAATGGAAAAGACATTATAATGTCAAGGATTCCGGCAATATCATTCCGGGACATGGAGGACTTCTTGATAGATTCGACAGCGCATTGATAGCTATTCCGATAGGTATCATCTATCTTGTTGTATTGAATGTTTTATAAGACTAACCTAAAAGATTTTATTATATGATCATTCACAAAGACTGTTATGGTACAATTGCACTCGTTTGGGCAATATGCGGAGCATTAGCATTCCTGTTCCTGCGCTTCATACCATGGACAGCCGTTTCTTATACGCTTACAATAATTCCCATGTTCTTCATGGGTTTCGTACTCTTCTTTTTCAGAGTCCCTCAGAGACAGAGTGTCGGAGATGACAATGCTGTTACTTCTGTAGCTGATGGAAAGATTGTCGTTATTGACAAAGTGTATGAACCTGAATATCTTAAATCTGACTGCATCCAGGTTTCCGTGTACATGGATTTTTTCAATGTTCATGTAAATTTCTGGCCTGTAAGCGGTGTTGTCAAGTATTATAAATATCATCCAGGAAAATATATGCTTGCTTTTCTTCCTAAGGCATCTGAGCTCAATGAGCATACTTCTATAGCTGTCAGCAGTCCTTACGGAGATGTTTTCTTCAAGCAGATTGCTGGTACATTCGCACGCCGTATCGTATGTTATGCAAAAGAAGGTGCAGAGGAGACCAAAGGTCAGGAATGCGGAATAATCAAGTTCGGTTCCCGCATAGATATGTATTTCCCTTTGGATGCGGAAATCAACGTAAAGATGGGTGACTTTGTCAAAGCAAGTGAAACAGTAATAGCTACTTTGAAGAAATAATTATGGAAGAACAACTTATCTATATAATAATGTTTTTCTCAATCGTGTTGTCGGCATTATGTTCCATGCTTGAGGCAACACTTTTGTCCACTCCGCTGTCCTTCATTACAGGACTTGAAGAGCAGGGAGTTAAAGGTGCTGCAAGACTGAAAAAACTCAAACAAGAGACAGACCGTCCGATTTCAGCCATCCTTTGTCTAAATACGATAGCAAATACTGTAGGAGCTTCAATTGTTGGATCGTTGGTATACGAGGTTTATGGTGATGCTCTTGTCGGCGTTTTCTCAACAATATTTACTCTTGCGATTCTATTCTTTGCAGAGATCATCCCTAAGACCATAGGTACAAATTACTGGAGAAGTCTTGCCATACCGGCATCTGCAATCATTAACGGAATGATCTTCATCACATATCCCCTTGTATGGGTTCTTGAAAAATTCACTAAACTCATATCATCAAGAGCAGATCAGGTAAGTGTGAGTCGAGAGGATATCTCAGCTATGGTAAGCGTTGCTACTGAAGAAGAGGAAATCGAAAAGGATGAGAAGAAGATGATCCAGAACATCCTCAAGCTCGACGAGGTTACTGCCCATGAGATCATGACTCCGAGTGCCGTAGTTGAAATGATTCCTAATACGATGACTATCAAGGAATACTACGAGAGCGATATAACACATTCCCGCATTCCTGTCTATGATGAGGAGAATGATGAGTATATCATCGGTTATGTTCTTCGTCAGGAAGTTCTTGAGATCATGGCTGAAGACAAGTTCGATACACCTCTTGAAGATATTCTGAGACCTATTCTTACATTCCAGGAAAGTGATTCGGTCAGTGATATCTGGGAGAAGTTCAGCGAGAAGAAGGAGCATATTTCAGTTATCATAGATGAGTATGGTTCGATGCGAGGTATCGTGACTATGGAAGATGTCATCGAGACTATGCTGGGTCACGAGATTGTCGACGAGAAGGATGAAGTTGTCGATATGCAGGAATATGCAAAGCAGCAGTGGAAAGAAGCCCAGAAAGACATTCTGAAAGCAGAATAAATATTTCAATATAAATACAAAAGTCCCTTGTAATCCAGGAAACAGATTTTTTTTGAGATGTTTCCTTCCTTACAAGGGACTTTTGATATTATCTGTCGTTTTCGATTAGTTCCAGAAGTCTGTCGATTGCTTCTTCCTCAGGAACGTGTCTCAGGACAGGAGTTTTGCCTTTGTAGATCGAGACCTTTCTGTTGCCCTCTCCGACATATCCCCAGTCTGCATCAGCCATTTCTCCCGGACCGTTAACTATACAGCCCATGACTGCTATTACCATTCCCTTCAGATGGGACGTTCTGAGCTTTACTTCGTTGAACGTGCTTTCGAGGTTGTACATCGTACGTCCGCAGCCGGGGCATGCAATATATTCCGGTCTGTAGAATCTGCGTCTTGCAGCCTGCATCAGTTCATCTGTAAGATATTCAGCATAATCACTTCCGTCAAGAACGATCTCCTTGCCCTCATCAATATAGGTACCGCAGAGAACGACCTCGTCAAGTTCCTTGTCAAGAAGTCTTTTTCCGAAATCGCATGCAAAATCGAGTAACAGTCTTTCGCGTGAAGGGGCAGCGTATGTTGCAACAGCCTTTTTACCTTCAAGGACAAGAGAAACCATTGTAGAATTAAGCTTGCGGTCATATCTGTCTGCCAGATACTGTGCTACAGGTATTTCATTTTCCGGATCTTCGGTAAGAGAAACACGGATCGTGTTACCTATTCCCTCTGAAAGCAGTGCGGAAATACCAACTGCAGATTTGATACGTCCGCCGTCTCCGTTTCCTGCCTCAGTGACACCAAGATGGAGCGGAAAGACGACACCAGTCTCCTGCATCTCCTTTGCAAGAAGGCGGTAAGCTTCTACCATGACATATGTGTTGCTGGCCTTAAGAGAGACAACCACATTATAGAAATCATTTTCCACACACATTCTCAACCACTCCATTACTGCCTCTTTCATAGCCAGAGGAGTGTTTCCGTAAAGATTGGTGATCCTTTCTCCGAGTGAGCCGTGGTTCAAGCCTATTCTGATTGCAGTACCGTTCGCTTTGCAGACTTCTACAAGCTTTGCAAACTGCTCGCGAGCCTTATCATGGTCTTTATGGAAGTTACCGGGATTGATCCTTACCTTCTCTACTACTTCTGCTGCAGCAATTGCAATCTCTGAAGAGAAATGTACGTCTGCCACAAGGGGAGTATCAATGCCTTTGGATCGGAGTCGAGCCTTGATCTCTCTCAATGACTCTACCTGAGCGGGTGAGGGTACTGTAAGCCTGATGATCTGGGCACCAGCTTCATATAGACGTACACATTGAGCTACTGAAGCATCTACATCAGAAGTGTGTGTGTTGCACATTGTCTGTACAACGATAGGGCTGTCGCCTCCGATCGTCATACTTCCTGCATGGACCATGTTAGTTTTCATATTCTGACGATTTATTACCGTAAACTAAATCTCTGGCTTCCTTTTTCAAGGCTGCCTTTGTCTTACCTGTTCTCTTGGAAATATGGAAATGCACCCCAGCTGAAATCGTTATATTGCTTGGATATGCATATCTGTAATAATACGGACTGTAATGATCCGGCTCATACAGCGAGCCAAGTGAGTATTTATACGATGCCTGGAAATGAATCTCTATCGGATCGAAGACAAGCCCAAATCCAAGTCCTCCCTTAAGACCGTAATCCATCCTCCTGTCAGTGTCAACGAACGAGTTCTTTACATCGTCGTTTACATTGCCAGTCTTTCCTGGATATCTGTGGATTGCAAGACGATAACCTGCATAACAACCGATATTGGCGATTATCTTGAAATTCCAGAGATCATAATGGAAATGCATGTACATAGGCATTTCAACGACATCATAAACAGCTTTTTCCGCACCAAGTATCTTATAGGTGTAGTCCTTATCTTCGTTATATTCGAACTGATATCCTTCCTGGGAGTAGTAGAAACCGATCTGGAATCCGAAATACGGCATGTATCCGAACATCTTTCCATATCTGGTATATGATATTCCGATATTGTTCGGAAGTATCAGCATGTCCTGCTTCTGACTCGGATTCCATGTGACCTGGCTCAGATTTACGCCATAAGTCACACCTAACATCGAATAATCGTTGATGATCAGTTTATTCTTCACATCAAGAGAATCGATGAACTCGTCTGTCATTGTGCCTACAGAAAGACCTTTGGGCAAGGCAAAGTCCTGGGCTGGCAGACTGACAACTGATGAAATCAATATGATAATTGATAATGCTTTCCTCATAATCTTTTATTTGAACATTTCCATCACATCGATGCTCTGGTCCATTTCCGTCATCTCAGGTACGTCTATCAGGAATGTTCCGTCATCAAGTTTATAGAATCTTACCTTCTCCGGCTGCTTGTGTTCGAGAAGATTACCGGTGTCTACGAGTCCGTTGCGGTTCACATCCTCTGTAATTCGGATTGAATATTTTCCAGCCTTGAGGTATGGGAACTTCAACACCTCGTCCTTTTCCACGATATATGAACGCAACACCTTGTTTCTCTTGTCATTAAGCAGATCAACGATATACTTGTTATGGACATTGGAGAGTGTAAGGTTGATAGTGCTCAGTTTGTCATCGTTCGGAAGCTTGACCTTCACCTCTGTACTGTCATTGTAGAATCCGTTGATATCCTTGAACTTACGATGAGGCACCTTGAGGAAATATTCATATCCCGGCTGAAGGGTGACGTCCGGTCTTACGACATATTTTCTGAGGTTCAGCGAGTCCTGTATAACTTTATATGTGCCTTTTTCCTCCTGCTGACGCGGATTGAGATATCTGAAACTAAGCGAGTCAAAGGCAGATTCTACTACAGGATACTTGAATTCCATGACAAAGCCGTACTGTTCTATCGTTTCAGGTTTGGCTTCGATTGTGAAGACTGCTGTCGTATCTTCCTTCTTTATGTCCTTCTTTGAACTCTTTCCGGCAGATGTCTTTGGCTTGAGAAGCTTTATCTCTTCCGTAAAGCTGTTGAGAAGTCCGAGTGTGTCGGTCTTCATGTACTTTACATTAAGGAACAGAGTGTCCGGCTGTTTCTTTGGATCGTTGATCCATATTTCAAGACTGTCCTGAACAAGATTGAACTGAGTAATGATATTATCCTGAGGAACTCCCTTGATCCAAAGCGAGTCGATCTGGGCATACGGAGCCATGAATGTGATGTATGCCGTGCGCTCTCCGACTCTTTCCTTATTGACAATCATCTGTTTGGTCGGTTTCTCCTTGAAAAGATTAAGTTCATATTCGGCTTTTCTTGCAAGACAATTCAGAGTGTCGTCCATTTCGAATTTCTTAAGTTCGAATAAGGTGTCATTCACCATCATCTCAGGTCTGATTACAGTGTCGATGAATGCGACCTTTTCTGTTTCAGGGTCGAACTTGTTGTTGTTGTTCTCATCGAAAAGGGCGTACATTCTGAAAACCGTATCCTGAATGTTTCTCAGACAGAAGAATCCCCACTGGTCAGTCTTGATCGCTGCATCAGGACGTTTAAGGAATATTGCTGAGTCAGCTTGGTCTTTATACAGCATCACTGTGGCACCTTTCACAGGCTCGAGAGTGTTGCAATCCTGTACTGTTCCGGTAACTACCATGGAATCCACCCTGTCTCCTGTAGAGAATACAAGAGTGAATCCGGGGTACATGTTGCCTTCATTATTGTCAGCTATCGCATTGGTGACATCAAGGGTGTATGTCTTGTTAGAGTCAAGATCTTCTTCAAAAGAGACTATGACGCTCTTGCCTTTGAGCCTGTATTTAGGCATCTTCTCCATAGGAGGGGAGAGGTAGAGGCTCTTAGGATCCTTAACCACGACATATTCATTGAATTTCATCTCAAGCTTGGTCTTGTGAACAGGTACCTGTGTCATTCCTATGCCAGGATAAATCTCTGTCAGTATAGGTGGGATGGTATCTTTAGGACCTCCTGTCGGTGGGGTAGTGGTATTTGCACACGAATGCGAAAAGATCATGGATCCGAGAATGAACGCAATCGGTACGGCTGGCAGGAGTCCTGATAAAAACTTCTTCATATAATATAAATAACCTTTACAAATCTGTCCTTATTACACTTTCTATTCCTTCTATCTTCTCCAGCTTCTTCATTAGTTTCTCGAGGTCAGCCATTTCATGGACATACAGATCTATATAACCTTCAAACACCCCGTCTTCCGTTCCAAGACAGAACTTCTTGATGTTTACGCTGAGAACAAAGGAAATATATCTGGTGATATCGTTGATCATACCGATACGGTCAAATCCTTTGAGGGAAAGACGTACAAGGAAAGAAAGATTCTGCTCCTTTGCATGTTCCCATTTAGGCATGACAATCTTGTCACCGAATTTAGAAGCAAGATTGTTTGCGACAGGACACGATTTCTTATGCACCGTCACGGTACCGTCTGTCGCCTTGAAACCAACTACACTGTCTCCAGGAATAGGATTACAGCATGATGCGATCACATATTTATGCTTGTCATCAGTTCCGTCAATAATATAATCTTCCTTCTTTTCTTCCTTCGTCGATTTGAACCAAGGGAAGTTCCAACCGCTCGATTTCTTCTTGGACTTTTCATAGGCTCTCTTAAGAACATCGGAAAGATTATTGAGCTTGATCACTCCGATACCGACTCTGAAGAAAAGCTCATCTGGCTTGCTTTCAAAGATCTCGTACTCCTCCATCAGCATATTGATGGTCTTGTCACCAAACTTATATCCAAGAACTTCCATCTGTTCCATCACCATCTTCCTGCCTATCTTGATGCTCTCCTGCTTTTCGCTCTTGAGATAATCTACGACAAAACTCTTTGCCTTTCTGGTTTTAAGGAACTGAAGCCATTCGCTCTTCGGCTTCTCATTCTCTGCAGTAATGATCTCTATCTGGTCTCCGGTCTTGAGGACATATGAAAGAGGAACTAGCCTGAGATTGACCTTTGCTGCAATTGCCTTGTTTCCGATCTGGGAATGAATCGCGTAGGCGAAGTCGAGTGCGGTCGCTCCCTTTTCGATGGTTTTCTGTTCACCTTTTGGAGTAAAGACCATGATGTCTGTCTGAATCAGGTCGTTATGGATCATATCAAGGAGATCGAGGGCATTCACATCAGGGTTGACAAGGATATCTTTTACCTTAGTTATCCATTTGTCCATCTCACTCTCATTCACTCCTCCGAATCCGTCTTTCTTGTATGCCCAATGTGCAGCAATACCTTTTTCTGCAATCTCATTCATTCTTCTTGAACGGATCTGCACCTCGATCCATATGCCGGACTGGCTCATCAAAGTACAGTGAAGAGCTTCATATCCGTTGTTCTTCGGATAATTCACCCAGTCCCTGACACGGTCCGCCTTGTACCTGTACAGACCTGTTATTATTGAGAAGATATGATAGCACTGATCTCTTTCCGTTTCTTTTGTATTGATGTCCGGATCGAATATTATACGTACGGCATAAAGGTCATAAATCTGATCGAAGCTGATTCCCTTGGTATTCATCTTGTTCCAGATAGAGTATGGAGTTTTCACTCGCTTCTTTATCTCGAACCTGAATCCGGCGTTTTCAAGAGCATCTCTGATAGGGGCAATGAATTCATTGATCTGCTTGTCCTTGTCAGTTATATTCCTGTTAGTCTTGGCTGTGATGTCATTGAAAGCTTCCGGTTCCTTGTATCTGAGCCATATGTCTTCCATTTCCGACTTTACGCTGTAAAGACCAAGTCTGTGGGCAAGAGGGATGAATACGAACATTGTCTCACTCAAGATCTTGTCTCTCTTATGCTCAGGCATGAACTCAATCGTGCGGCAGTTGTGAAGACGGTCTGCAAGCTTGATAAGGACAACTCTGACATCGTCATTCAGAGTGAGAAGGATTCTCTTGAAATTCTCTGCCTGCATGCTCTTCTGCTGCGCCTTGTCTTCGTTGTCGAGCACGGTCTTGATCTTGGTAAGTCCATCAACAAGGGTAGCGACCTTGTCACCGAAAAGACTCCTCAAATCATCTACAGTATAGTCTGTGTCTTCAACAACATCATGCAGGAGAGCGGCTACAATGGATTTGTAACCCAGACCGATATTGCTGACTACTATCTTGGCAACCGCTATCGGATGGAGAATGTATGGTTCTCCTGAGCGCCTTCTGACGCCTTTATGTGCTTCGTTAGCGAAATCGAATGCCTTCTGGATGATCTCAAGTTCCTTGGGGTCATTGCAGCGTTTCCTTGCCGCTTCCTTCAAGTCTGCATAATCTCTCGCAATGACCTCATGGTCCTGTGCGGTAAACTCAGAAATCTTACCCATAATATCTACAGTTAATTAATCATCAATGTTATAATTGTCCACATGTTGGAATGCATAGGAAAGCTCAGCACCGATAAGGATTATGAACCATCCGATGTTTATCCATACCATGAAAAGCGGAACGGCAGCAAATGCTCCGAAAATACCGTTCAGTCTTGTCACCATGACCTGCGTCTCCAGATAGAGATAGTTTACGATGGCAAAAGCAGTTCCGGCGGGAATTGCAGCCCTGAGCGCTTCCTTGTATTTGACGTCCGCATTGGGAATGAACTTGTACATCGCGGAGAAAGTTAATGCTGCTACAGCAGCAAAAAGCACCCATGTGACTACTGTCTTGACTATTGTGAAAGACTCCACATCAAGTCCAAGATAACTGAGAGCATGCGAATATACTACAGTTCCTCCGAAGAATACGAAAACTATGAATGGAGAGACGAAGAGCATTCCGAAAATCACGGAAAGTCTCTTGATCAGCTTTCGGGACTTAGGTACCCTCCATACATTGTTGAATACTCTTTCCACATTCATCATCATCCATACCACGATCCAGACGAAAAGCAAGGCGCTGACAAGTCCCATGGCGCTGCTTTGGGCAGTGTTCAATATGTTATCCGCAAACCCGAGAATCGCTTCTATGGTCTGATGGCTGTTGTCGAAATACTGATACAGCAGGTCTCTGAGACTGTCAGCCAATCCGAAACCGTTGGTGATGGCAAAGATTATGGCTACAAACGGAACCACGGACATTGTGCTGAAGAAGCTGAGGGCTACAGCCTGGAATCCGATCCTTTCATTTGAGAAAGTCTTGATCGTGATAAGCATCACCTTCAGATACTTGATGAAACGGGCCTTGGCTCTGGAAAGCTCTTCCAGTTCCAATTCCCATATATCATCCCTGAAGAAATTCTTCAGACGTGATGTCTTCTTTGCCAACCTTTTCATCAGTCGAGTTTTGCCATGAATCTTTCAGGATCGATGGTGAAACGCTGGTGGGTTCCTGCTCCGAGCAGTCCCTTTTCATCCTCGACCTTTATCGTATATTCCAATCTTCTGCCATCGACTTCAGTTAGTTCTGCGGTTATCTTCACCACTGTTCCTACCTTGCAGGCCCTGAGATGGCTTATGTTCACTTTTGTTCCTACTGTCTGGAAGCCATACTGCTCGGCAAGCTTGTATGCAGCCAGCTCCATATGACATATCATCGACGGTGTCGCATATACCGGAAGTCCGCCTGATCCGAGCACTTCCGCAGTCTCGTTATCGGCTACAACTCTTGTCAATGTAAATGTATCTCCTGCTTTCATATTCCTATTATTTCATTGAATGTATTCTCATCTATAACCTTCACTCCCAGAGATTCAGCCTTCTTCAGCTTTTCGGGTCCAGGTTTATCGCCAGCGAGAAGGAATGCGGTCTTTCCGCTTATGCTGCCGCTGTTCCTGCCTCCATGGGCAACTATCAGTGACTTCATTTCATCCCTTGAAATGCTGAAATTGCCGGAAATCACTATGGTCTTGCCATCAAGGACGTTTGAGAGCTTTGCAGGTGCATCTTCAATCTCGAATTTAAGTCCTGCAGCCTTCAGCCTTCCGATTATTTCCATATTGGATCCGTCAGAGAAGAATTCATGCACACTTTCTGCGATTACAAGACCTACGTCTTCAACCTTCAGGAGTTCTTCAACAGAGGCTGCAGCAATCGCATCAATGTTTCCGAAATGTCTTGCAATCGATTTTGCAGTAGCTTCGCCGACATATCTGATGCCTAATGCATAAAGCACATGGTCGAACGATACTTTCTTCGAATCCTGAAGACTCTTCAGGAAACGCTCTGCCGACCTTTCTTTCCATCCTTCCAATGTAAGCAGATGTTCCTTTGTGAGTTCATAGAAATCTGCGACATTCCAGACAAGGGCCTTGTTGAAGAGCTGGTCAATCGTAGCATCACCGGCAATCACATTCATTGCCTTGCGGCTGAGGAAGTGTACCAGTCTTCCTTTTATCTGGGTAGGGCAGCCGTTTACGTTCGGGCAGAATGCCTTTGCTTCTTCGTCGTCCTTGATCAATGCAGTACCACAGTCAGGACATGTTTCAGGGAAGTGGGGGAGGATGACATCAGAACTTCTCTTGCTCAGCTCGACACCTGTAATCTTAGGTATGATTTCGCCACCTTTCTCTACATAGACATAATCTCCTATATGGATATCATGTATCCTCATCTGCTCTTCATTGTGGAGAGAGGCGCGTTTGACAACTGTTCCGCTGAGCTGGACCGGTTCCAGATTGGCTACCGGGGTCACAGCTCCCGTCCTTCCTACCTGATAATCGATGCTTAGAAGCTTGGTAAGAGCCTGCTCGGCCTTGAATTTATACGCTACTGCCCACCTTGGGAATTTTGCCGTATATCCGAGCTCTTCCTGATATGGAAGTTCATTCACCTTGATTACGATACCGTCGGTTGCAAAAGGGAGATTTTTGCGTTCTATGTCCCAATATCCTATGAATCCGTCGATATCCTCGATGCTGCGGCATATCTTGCGCATGTCGGATACCGGAAGTCCCCAGCTTTCTGCAGCGTTGAGAGCTTCATCGTGGGTGGCGAACGGAAGATCATCTCCGAGCATATGATATAATGTACATTCGAGTCCTCTGTTTGCGACGGCTTTGCTGTCGATGAGCTTAAGCGAACCGGATGCTGCATTTCGAGGATTGGCAAAAGGCTGTTCCTCGTCTCTTGTTCTTTCTTCATTAAGCCTGTCGAATGCTGCCCAAGGCATATAGATCTCGCCTCTGATCTCGAATTCATCCGGCCATGGATAAGGTTTTTCTTTTGTGGCAAAGAACCCGAAAGGTACAGACAGTCTCTGCGGTATATTGCTGATATGTCGTACATTTTCGGTAACATCATCTCCTACGGTACCGTCGCCTCTGGTCAATGCTCTGAACAGTTTACCGTCTTTATAAGTGAGGCAGATTGCTGTTCCGTCGAATTTGAGTTCGCAGCTGAACGTGAATGCATTGCCTATTCCTTTGGCAGCTCTTTCAGCAAATGCTTCTACATCAGGGATATCATATGTGTTGCCTAGCGAGAGCATCGGGTAGCGGTGCGGATACTGCTGGAATTCCTTTCCTGGCTGAGTTCCTGACTTTGCCAAGTCACTGCCGACTTTCTGCGTAGGAGAGTCAGGAGTGACATATTCAGGATACTCCTTTTCCAATGCTTCAAGTTCCTTGAGAAGCATGTCGAACTCATAGTCGCTCAATACTGGTGCATTGGCGACATAATACCTCATGCTTGCCTCTTCCAGCAGGCTTCTGAGCTCGTTTATCCTGATATTTGCCTGTACTTTTTCCATACACAAAATAATCTACAAATTTACAAAATCGTTTCCATATCTGCAACCGAATATATTTCTTGTGATTTTTCCTGAAATTTGGTAAATTTGCGCCGTTTTGTACGAAAATTCATTTACAACATACAATTAATACGACAAGATTTATGAAAGATGCAGTAATTATCCTCTGTGGTGGCGGTCCAGCCCCAGGAATGAACTCAGTTTCAATGAGTGTAGCAAAGACTTTCCTTGCAAAGGGTTATAGAGTTATCGGTCTCCACGCAGGTTATTCAGGACTTTTCAGCAAGAACGCACGCACTGAAGATCTCACATTCGCAATCGCTGACCGTTACTTCAACAGAGGTGGTTCATACCTTGAAATGAGCCGTTTCAAGCCAACTGACGCTGATTTTGAGAACAACTTCAACCTTGACCTCTTCAAGGATAACAATATCAAGCTTCTCGTAACTATCGGTGGTGATGATACAGCTTCTACTGCAAACCGTATCTCTAAGTTCCTCGCAGCTAAGGGCTATCCAATCGCAAACATCCACTGTCCTAAGACAATCGATAACGACCTTCCTCTTCCGGCAAACGCTCCTACATTCGGATACAACTCTGCCAAGAACGAGGGTGCACACCTTGCACGCACAGTATACGAAGATGCACGTACATCAGGCAACTGGTTCGTGATCTGCGCAATGGGTCGTACCTGCGGTTCACTCGCACTTGGAATCGGTGAGGCTACACACTGTCCTATGACAATCATCCCTGAAATGTTCAACAAGACAGAGATCACTCTTGACAAGGTTGTCAAGCTTTCTATCTCAGCTATCCTCAAGAGAAAGGCTATGGGTATCAACTACGGTACAGTTGTAGCTGCCGAGGGACTCTTCCACGAGTTCAAGGCTGAGGAAATGGAGGCTGCAGGCGTTCGTTTCTCATATGATGACCACGGTCACCCTGAACTTGGCAAGATTTCAAAGGCTGTCCTCTTCAACGATCTTCTCGAGGCTGAGTACAAGAAGGTAGGTCTTAAGGTCAAGAGCCGTCCGGTAGAGATCGGATACGACGTTCGTTGCCAGGATCCAGTTGCTTATGACGTTACTTACTGTACTGAACTTGCGATGGGTGTTTACCAGCTCTTCAGCGAAGGCAAGACAGGCTGCATGGTATATGTAGACTCATTCGGTAACGTATCTCCACTTTACCTCGCAGACCTTCAGGACCCTACAACAGGCAAGATTCCGCCACGCGTTGTAGACATCAACTCTGGTACAGCACAGAACTACTACAAGTACATCGCTCACTACGTAACT
>JAFVMQ010000134.1 GCA_017506825.1 Bacteroidales bacterium | reverse complement strand
TGTAGTTGATGCAAAGGTTCGCGAGATCCTTCGCCTCCGCTTCGCTATCGAGCCTGTTCCTGAGGATGTTGCCAACACTATCATGACATCCCAGCCTGAGACTCAGAAGATCGCTTACGAGATCGCACAGAAATCTATCGTCCTCCTTAAGAATGAGGCAGGCACCCTTCCTATCGCAAAGGACGTGAAGAAAATTGCAGTAATCGGTCAGAACGCTGTCCTCACTACAGCTTCCGGCGGTATCGGTGCAGGCGTGAAGACCCTTTATGAAATCTCACCTCTCGAAGGTATCCAGAAGAGAGCCGCAGAGGCAGGAGTAGAGGTTACATACGCACCTGGTTACAAGAACTACGCTATGAGAATGGGTTGGGGAAGACGTGGACCAGCTGCTCCGGTTGATCCGCTCGTTGCCAGCTCTACTGACGAACCTGCAGATCCAGCTCTTCTTGCTGAGGCAGTTGCACTTGCAAAGGACGCTGACATGGTAATCTTCTTCGGAGGTACAAACAAGTCTATCGAGACTGAGGGAAGCGACAGAAAGAACATTGACCTTCCATGCGGTCAGAACGAGGTCATCAAGGCTCTCTACGAGGCTAACCCTAACGTGGCTACAGTCCTGATCTCAGGCGGTCCTACAGATCTCCGTTACCTTGCTCCATATTCACCTGCAATCGTTCAGGGATGGTGGAACGGTCTTGAAGGCGGTACTGCACTTGCTGAGGTTCTCTTCGGAGATATCGCTCCTTCAGGAAAGCTTCCTTTCACATTCCCTCTCAAGCTTGAGGATTCACCTGCATACGCAACAGGCAGCTTCCCTGGCGAAGGATCAGGCGAAGACCTCTTCACCCTCATGTACCGTCTCGACGCTACAGGTTATACACGCGAGCAGATCCAGGAGTACATAGCAAGTCTTCCTGATCCGGTATCTGAGTACAGAGAAGGCATCTTCGTAGGTTACAGATGGTTCGAGACTAAGGAAGTTCCTGTAATGTACGCATTCGGACACGGTCTTTCATATGTTGATTTCGAGTACGGTGCCCTTACATGCAAGCAGAAGAAGGACAAGATCCTTGTAAGCTTCGATGTGAAGAACCTCGGTAACATGGAGGCTGACGAGGTTGCTCAGCTTTATGTAAAGAGACTTGACTCTAAGGTAGAGCGTCCTCTCAAGGAGCTTGAGGCATTCGACAGAGTTACCCTCAAGGCTGGTGAGACAAAGAACGTTACTCTCGAGTTCCCTGTAAGCGAGCTTGCACACTGGGATAATGATACAAACGGATGGGTTCTTGAGCCTGGTAAGATCGAGATCCTCGTAGGTTCATCATCAGACGACATCCGTCAGACTATCCAGACAGCTATCTGAATCTGACAGGATCATCTCGACACAAAAAGCCGGCAGAACTGCCTTTGCTGAAACTGAATCCCTCCCAGCAGAGCTGGGTCCCTCCCGTTCACAACGGCCACGGGCGGCCATGGTTTCAGCAAAGGCAGTCCTGCCGGCTTTTAATATTATCCGGAATCTGGGCTTGATTTCCGGATGAGGAACTCCATCCGGAGAAACTGATTTCATATAGAACTATTTGAAGAGGCGCTGAGCGAGAGCGTGGAGGTTCTGGCGCCATGCCTCCCAGCTGTGACCTCCTGTAACATCATAATATTAGTACTTGATACCGGCATCATCAAAGAGTTTCAGAGTCTCCTTGCAGTTGTTGTAAGCGATATCCGAAGGACCTCCCTGAGTGAATACCAGCTGCTTGAAGTTCTTGTTGTAACGGTCTGCTTCTTTCTTCAGACGTACTCTCTCATACTCATATACTTCCTTGTTGCCTGGAGCAAAGCTGGCACTGAGCACCCATACATGGCTGAACATCTCCGGATTGTTCAATGTGGTCTCAAGAGTCTCCATACCTCCCATAGAGAGTCCTGCCATAGCGCGGTTCGCCTGATCTGTATATACCCTGTAATTATCCTCGATGAAAGGAATGATGCTCTTGACCATATCCCGGGCAAACAAAGGAACCTCTGCAGTCATGTCACCGCCAGGAACTTCGATGGAACCGTTCGGCATGACAACAACCATCGGCTTCATCTTTCCTTCTGCCATAAGGTTGTCAAGAATAAGACCTGCAGCACCTACACCAGGCCAAGAATTGTCAGTATCGCCACCGCCATGGACAAGATAAAGTACAGGGAGAGTATCAGCAGACTTCTCGTATCCGGCAGGAGTCCATACATGAAGACGACGCAGCTGACCGAGGGTCTCCGACCAATAATATCTCTCTGCCACAGCACCATGAGGAACATTCTTCATTGCAAAGAACTCATCACCCTTAGGAGCTATGGTAAGAAGAGCTGACGTCTCAGATGCATTTGGAGCCTTAGGGTCATAGACGGTCACGCCGTCCACCATGAACCTGTATCTGTAGACACCGTCTGTAAGACCAGCCATTCTTCCTTTCCATACACCGTTCTCCTCCTTGCGGAAAACTGCCGGTTTGTCCCACGGAAGATCACCCATGACCGCAACCTTTTCCGCCTGCGGAGCATAGATCTGGAAGACAACATCGTTGTTTGGAAGAATTACTGTCGAACGAAGAGTATCATTTGGAGTAGGCTGTCGGAACCATCCCTGCGCTCCGGCAACTGACGCGAGCATAAGCATCGCACAAAGGGTAGAAAGTAACTTTTTCATAGAAAACAAAATATAGTCGAGACAAATTTAACTTAAAAAGACAGTATAGGCGTTATTTGTCCGTTCAATATTGTTTTCTATTTGTTCATGTCAACCTTCGAGTTCCTCCATACCGGCTTCAGAAGGCAGAGGTTTCTTGGAATTCTTCGGTACACCGTAGCTGATAAGCTTGTTTGCAGCGCCGACTATGCTCTGCCCTCTCTCGCGAAGCTTCTTATCGCATACATCATAATATCTGAGTGCATCTTCGAGCTTTTCACCCATCTTCGCATGTGCTGTGCAGAAGTCTGACACACGCGAAAGCATCATTTCCGCTGCAGCTATTATCTGCTGCTGGTTTGCCACCTGCTCATGACTCTTCCATGCAATGTTTATCATACGCAGGAAAGGCATCATCGTTTCTTCGGTGGTAATCAGTACACCCTGCTCATAGGCATGCTGCCATAGATTACGGTCGACTTCATATGCCAGTCTGAGGGCAGAATATACGGGAACGAACATGATTACGAAATCCATCATCCTATGTCCCGGTCTGAGATATCTCTGGTAATCCTTCTTCGAGAGTTTCCGCACCTGCTCCTTCAATGCAGAATAATTCCTCGCAAGTGCATCCGCCTTGGCATCTGCATCAGCTGCTGAATAATAATCATACATTGCGGTCAGGACAACCTTCGAATCCACAACGATATCGTTGCCATCCGGATAATGAAGTATGAAATCCGGGCGCATACGACGGTCAGTATCCTCATTTCTCAACACATTGCCATGTTCGTCACGCAAGGTCTCTTCCTTGTCATAATCTCGTCCTTCCCTCAGACCTTCAGAAACAAACAGATTGTCAAGAATAACCTCGCCCCAGTTGCCCTGGGCCTTGTTTCTTCCCCTCAATGCATCCGCAAGACTGTCAGCCTTGTCACCGATGGCAAGAGTCTGCTCCCTGAGATTGCGCACAGCTATATTGATGTTATCCTTCAGGCTCTGGGAAGTCTCGGTATGCATCCTTCGGTTCTGCTCGAAAGCATCCTTCATATCCTTTATATCCTTGTCAAGACCCGCTGTCAATGACTCGAACATGTTCTTGGCCCTGGTTTCGAGTTCTACCTCGCGAGCTTTAAGAACACGTTCGCTTTCTGAAGTTATCTGTGATTTGAGAAGTTCTATCCGATCATCAGTTTCACGGCTGTTTTTCCGGGCAGCCAGAAGAGCAACTGTCAGATAAGTAATAAGAGCCGTAAGAGCTACGGCTATGGAAATGATTATTATCAATGTACCGTTTGTCATAGGTACAAAGATAAGTAAAGTCTTCAGGGAAATCAATAGTCATCAGGCGACGGGGCGGATTGATTCGGCTGTGTGGAGATCGTCGGCTGATGTGCAGAAGATCATCTCTTCGTAAAGTCTGAATTCCGGGCTTGAAATCTGTGCGTAAATAAGATTCTCATCGATTCCGTCTGCCCAGCCAAGGTGATCGGAAGCTTCTGATGCAGAAGCGATTGCGAGTGTCGGATTGCTGAGATAATCCTCGATAAAATTTCTCATAGGATGTGCCTTTAATGATTACTGATAAGGCACCCTGACCAACCATCATGCCAAAATAACAGTTATTGTAATAATCTTTACAAAAACTGTTATAATATAATATATCTGCGCAAGATGCGACCTTTATTGTCTGTCGAGAGAATGAAAGGCAGAGAAGACAGGTCGAAGGAATCAAACATTTCAGAAGCAAGGTCGGGACGGGAGGCGAGGATTTCGTCCACATTGACAATCAGAACCCTTGCCTTGCGGTTTTCCTTTGCAAGCATGCGGGCAGCTTCCTTCTGTCCGGCACAGACTGCACATCCGTCTGTCACGAACATGATATAGTTTTCTTTGCCGCCAAGACGTTTCAGACGGAATTCACCAGCCTTTGTCCTGCGCGAGGAAAGGAGCTGGCCAGGCAGCTTCAGATCCGGCACAGGAGTGCCTTGAGCCGACTTGGACAGCAGGTCATCATACATCCTGGCCATACCGACAATCTTGAGGGTGTCATCTTCCGAATTCCATATGTCCGGACGGGAAAGAATATACTTGTCTATCAGATGGTCCAGACCTTCCTTATACCCTTCTCCACTCTGCAAGGTCAGGTAATAAAGCATGTCTCCGGACATCTGTCTGAACATAAGGGTATCTCCTTGTTCCAATGTGCTGGAAGCTATGTAACCGGCAATATCTGCAATTTCTTCTTTGGTAGGAGTACCACCGCTGAAAAGACCTTCATAAAGAGCCATGGATTCTTCACTTCCGTAACTCATTTCGACCTCGTCGAATATCCCATGCAGCATCTGAGACACAGCCTGGGCATCAAGTCCTCTGCCGAGAATGACACCGTCAGGACCGACAAGGAGTATGCGAGGCGTCTGGATGACCCCGTATTTCCTCTGCATATCCGCTTCCATATACGGGTCCCACAGATGAATGACCCTTGCTCCCTGAGAATCAAAAGTCAGCTGGTCGAGCACATATGTTTCCCACGCTTCCTTGTCATCCCCGGCATATATGGCATACATATCTACCGGAAAATCCTCCTCCTGAAGGAGATTCCTCAGTAGTATAGTCTGGATCTTGCAGACTGCGCATGAGGTATCGTAAAAGTAAAGCAGGGAGACACGATCCGGTTTCCGCTCCCCGAACAAGGTCACAGGAGAGTCTTCTCTGTCATAGAGTATGATTTCCGGAGCATCGCTTCCCACTAAAGACTGCCTGTTGAATTCAGCGAAGACCTTTGCTGCAAGCATTTCCATATCGCTGCGCATCTGAACCTTACCGGATGCGAACCAGCTGTCGAAAACATGGATGGCGACAGATTCCGCACCCATGATCTTTGAATCCCGGAAATGCTCATAGGCGGAAAGTGCGACATGCTGACGCATCAAAGAATCCGTACACGTCTCTATAAGAAAGTCACACTCCCCTTTCTGTACCTCAGTCCCTTCGCGTTCCAGCACGGAGAAATATTCTTCCAGCCGTGCATCAAGAGCCTTCCGCACAAGAGAATCCAGCTGCGCAGAAGCCTCCCCCGCTATCAGCAGAAGACCAGCCACAAGCAGTATGAATTTCCTGATCATTACAGTTCCACTCCTTCAGGCACAAACAGAGAAGTATCACCGCCATGCTTCAGAAGGTCGCGTACTGCGGTCGAAGATATATGGGCATATTCCTGCGCGGTAGGAATGATGATCGTCTCGATCTCGGGAGCAAGCTTTCTGTTAGCATCAGCGATAGATCTTTCGGTCTCGAAATCTATCATGTTCCTTACACCGCGTACAATATGCCTTATGCCGAGCTCGCGACACTTGTCTATCGTCAGATTGTCATACTGAATGATGCTTACTCCTTCCATGCCGGAAGTTGCCTGACGGATGATTTCTATTCTCTTCTCATTGGGAAAGAACCCTCTTTTATCTATATTGACACCGACTGCCACAACGACCTCGTCAAACATGGTCAAGGCCCTCTTCAGAATATTAAGATGACCTGCAGTGAAAGGATCAAATGATCCCGGAAACATTGCTATTCTTTTCATTTTCAATAACTTACTTTAAATCGCCTGCGTCATATAAAACTACAGTACCCAGTCTATCGGGGCTTTACCCTGCGCCGACAGGAAAGCATTGGCCTGCGAGAAATGACGGCATCCGAAAAATGCACCGCGTGCAAGCGGAGACGGATGCGCAGCCTCAAGCACATGGTGCCTTGACTTGTCTATGAGAGCACTTTTACTACGCGCAAAGTTACCCCAAAGCATAAACACCACCCCTTCGCAGTTATCTGATATATATCTGATTACGGCATCCGTAAACTCTTCCCATCCAATCTTTCCATGGGAGGTCGGAGAACCTGCTCGGACAGTCAGGACAGCATTCAGAAGCAGCACTCCCTGACGCGCCCATTTCTCAAGATCCGGGTAGCCGCTCATCCTGACTCCGAGGTCGGTCTCAATCTCCTTGAAGATGTTCTTCAGAGACGGAGGAGCAGGTACACCTGCAGAAACAGAAAACGAAAGACCGTGGGCCTGACCGGGACCGTGATAAGGATCCTGTCCCAGAATCACTACCTTGAGATTGTCTACAGGGGTCAGTTCAAAAGCCCTGAATATCTGGCTTCCGGGAGGATATATAACCTTTCCTTCCGCCTTTTCCTTATGCAGGAAACGCACCAGCGACTCGAAATACGGTTTCCCGAATTCGCCCGCCAGCGCGTTCTTCCAGCTTTGCTCTATGCGTACTTCTACCATAAGTTTCTCACGTCGCTACTCTACTCAGAATGCCATATCGATCACATCCTGAATCGTATCGACATAGACAAAGGTAAGACCTTTTATGTAAATTTCCTTTATGTCCTCTACATCTTTTCTATTTTCCTGAGATATGATGATAGTATGGATACCCGACCTCTTGGCAGCAAGAATCTTCTCCTTGATTCCACCCACAGGAAGCACACGTCCGCGGAGGGTCATCTCGCCTGTCATCGCAATACCGCTCTTCACCTTCTGACCTCGGTACGCAGAAACCATCGAAGTCACCATGGTTATACCTGCTGAAGGACCATCCTTAGGAACCGCACCCTCAGGAACATGGACGTGGATATCCTTTTCCATGAATTCTTCATACGTCAGACCAGCCATCTCAGGATGGGCCTTGATGTACTGATATGCGATCTGAGCCGATTCCTTCATGACATCTCCGAGATTACCGGTCATCGAGAGAACACCCTTTCCTTTGCTGACCGAGCTCTCGATGAAGAGGATCTCTCCACCCATGGCAGTCCATGCAAGACCTGTCACTACTCCCGGAGCTTCGTTTCCTTTCTGGATATCATGGGAATTGGTCGGCAGTCCGAGATATTCCTTGAGGTGGTCAGGCTTGAGTGTCTTAGGATACTTCTCTCCGAGGGCGATCTTCTTCGCTGTGACACGCGCAGCCTTTGCAATCTGCTTCTCAAGTCCGCGCACACCTGATTCACGGGTATACTCTTCGATTATCTTCGAGAGGGTATCCTTGGCGAAGCGAAGCTGACCCTTTGCAAGACCATGCTCCGTCAACTGCTTAGGTATCAGGTGATTCTTGGCTATTTCAAGCTTCTCCTCAGCAAGATAACCGCTTACATTGATCATCTCCATACGGTCCTTGAGCGCAGGCTGGATCGACTCTATATTGTTGGCTGTCGTGATGAAGAGAACATTAGACAAGTCGTAGTCAATATCGAGATAGTTATCGTGGAAAGCAGTATTCTGCTCCGGATCGAGAGCCTCAAGAAGAGCTGAAGAAGGGTCACCCTTGAAATCGCTGCTGAGCTTGTCCACCTCATCAAGCACGATTACGGGATTAGAGGTTCCTGCCCTGTTTATTCCATTCAGGATACGTCCCGGAAGTGCTCCGACATAGGTCTTTCTATGACCTCTGATCTCAGACTCGTCATGGACACCTCCCAAGGCGATACGCACATATTTTCTGCCCAGGGCTCTTGCAATCGACTTTCCGAGACTGGTCTTTCCTACTCCCGGAGGACCGTAAAGACAGAGGATAGGCGATTTCATGTCACCTTTCAGCTTGAGGACTGCGAGATATTCGATGATTCTCTCCTTTACCTTGTCAAGTCCGAAATGGTCCTCGTCGAGAACCTTCTGAGCATTCTTAAGGTCAAGGTTGTCAGCCGACATCTCTCCCCACGGAAGATCGAGCATGAACTGGATGTAATTGTACTGGATGCTGTAGTCCGGAGAGCTCGGATTGTACCTCTCGAGCTTTGAAATCTCCTTCTCGAATATCTCCTGAACAGCAGGCGGCCATGCCTTCTCCTCGGCACGCGCGCGAAGCTGGGCGAATTCCTCTACATCGTCCATTCCGAGTTCCTCCTGGATGGTCTTTAGCTGATTGTTGAGATAATACTCCCTCTGCTGCTGGTCGATCTCGGTCTTTACCTTCTGGTTGATCTCATGCTTGATCTTCTGGAGTTCCACCTGAGTATCAAGAACCGACAGAAGCTTCATAGCCCTAACAGAAAGTTCTCCATACTGAAGGAGCTCCACCTTGTCTATGAAGTTCTCGACTTCAATCGTCGTTGCTATGAAGTTCACGAGGAATTCGAAATTCTCTATACCTTTCAATGCGCTTGCGGCTTCACGAGGCACGAACGAAGATGACCTGATGATCTGGCTTGCCTTTTCCTTGAGTGATTCTGCAACCATACGGGTCTGCACATCATTCTCCGGCACGATATCATGGAGATAACGTACCCGTCCTATCATATAAGGCTCATAATCATAGATGCTTTCCACCTCGAACCTGTGGTAGCCCTGAAGTATGGCGGTGATGGTTCCGTCCGGCATCTCAAGGGTCTTGACTATCTTTGCAACAGTACCATATCCGTAGAGATCATCCTTCCTCGGGTCCTCCACCGACAGATCGTTCTGCGGAACGGCTCCTATGAACGTGTTGTTCCTTTCTGCATCCTCTATAAGTCGGATCGACTTCTCGCGACCAATGGTTATAGGATATACCGTGCCGGGGAAGAGCACAGCGTTCCTCAAGGCCAGAATCGGCAATGAATCCGGCAGCTGCGATTCGTCTATCTTCATCGGTCCCTCCCCCTGCATCACCGGAATGATGCTGACTTCTGCACCTGTTGCGGATAAAATGTCATTCATTATATCTTTCATATATTCAACTGTAGTATTTCAATTCAACATCTGACAACTTGTCGGAGATTGACACGTCGCTGCGCTCCTCGCAATGACGTATCCCACTGACAAAATGGCAGAATTATCCCATATCATAGATATTCTTGATATATGGTCAATCTCCGTGCCAAGTATGAAGCTCAAAAATTCATGACGAATTTAATGATTTTTAGCAAGTTGATTTGGTTAATTGAAAAATTCGGTCTAACTTTGCGGGATATATCGACAAATAATATTTGAACATTAAAGTAGAATAAGTTATGACAAAGGCAGAGATCGTAAACGAGATTGCAAAAGCAACAGAAATAGAGAAAGCGACAGTACAGATCGTGGTTGAGTCTTTCATGGAGTGCGTAAAGGATTCGCTCGCAAAGGGTAACCCAGTATACCTCCGTGGTTTCGGTAGCTTCATCATCAAGCACAGAGCTGAGAAGGCTGCAAGAAACATCACTAAGAAGACTACCATGAGAATCCCGGCTCACAACATTCCGGCATTCAAGCCTGCCAAGGTTTTCGTCAACGTAGTAAAATAACAATAGTTCATTATAAATTTTTTAAACCTTATCAATTATGCCAAACGGAAAGAAGCATAAAAGGCATAAGATGGCAACGCACAAGCGTAAGAAGCGCCTGCGCAAGAACAGACACAAGAAGAAGAAGTAATCTTCTTTCAGTGTCTGCCATTTTAGCAGTCTGCTAAAGAGGCTGACCAGGGTGGTCGGCCTCTTTATTTTAAGAAAAATCTTATCATTGAAATTCCTGATGGAGTCTGAAAAAGATCTGATTGTTGACGTCAGTTCAACGGAAGTCTCGATAGCGCTGATGGAAAACCACAAGCTTATCGAGCTGAACAAGGAGTCCAGCCAGGGTCACAGCTTTTCTGTAGGAGATGTGTATCTCGGAAAAGTGAAGAAGATTCTTCCGGCCCTGAACGCTGCCTTCGTCGACATCGGAGACGAGAAGGAAGCATTTGTCCACTATCTGGATCTGGGACTTTATTTTGAGGCTTTCGACGAATTTGTCAAGAGAATCAACCCGAACACAGATGCAAAGGGAATGTACAAGCACATCAAGCCAGGCAAGATCCTCGAAAAGGAAGGCCGCATCGAGAATGTGCTGACTCCGGGACAGATGATCATTGTCCAGATCGTGAAGGAACCGATTTCGACAAAAGGGTCACGACTGACTGCAGAAATTTCATTGGCAGGACGAAACATCGTACTGCTTCCCTTCGCAGAGAAGGTAAGCGTATCCCAGAAAATCTCTTCAAAGGAGGAGAAAAGAAGACTGGAGACACTTGTAAGGAGCATTCTCCCGAAGAACTACGGAGCAATCATCCGCACAGCAGCAGAAGGCAAGAATGCTGCAATTCTTGATGCGGAAGTAATATCGCTCGTGGAAAAATGGGAAAACTCCTGGACAAAGCTTGCTAAATCAAAAGGCATTCAGCTGCTTTTCACTGAATACAGCAAGACTACCACCATCCTCAGGGATCTTCTCAACGACTCGTTCACAAACATCTATGTGAACAATGAGACAATCTATGAGGAAACCCGCAAGTACATCTCACTGATTTCGCCGGAGCAGGAAAAGATAGTAAAGCTCTACAAGGAGAAGGGCCCTATCTTCGACCACTTCGAAGTGACGAGACAGATAAAGAGTTCTTTCGGCAAGGTGGTACCGATCAAGCAGGGAGCATACCTTGTGATTGAGCATACAGAAGCATTGCACGTAATCGACGTCAACAGCGGAATACGTTCCAAGAACAAGGAACAGGAGCAGAACACATTCGACGTCAACTGCTATGCGGCCGAAGAGATTGCAAGACAGCTCAGACTCAGAGACATGGGTGGCATTGTAATCGTCGACTTCATCGATATGGAGTCAAACGAACACAAAAACGCATTGTACAAGAAGATGGTCGAGCTGATGGAGACCGACAGGGCAAAGCACAATGTGCTCCCGCTGACAAAGTTCGGTCTGATGCAGATCACAAGGCAAAGGGTCCGTCCAGCAACCGAGATCAACACCCAGGAGGTTTGCCCGGTG
>JAFVMQ010000133.1 GCA_017506825.1 Bacteroidales bacterium | reverse complement strand
GCCTGATAGCCCTTTTCCATGAACTCAGGTTTTCCTACAATCTCCTCGGATACAGCAGGATCGAGGTATGGATTCTCAAACAGACCTGTACGGAACGAATTGAGAAGAAGTCGTACGGCAGACTCTCTGAAACGCTTGTCAGCAGACTCCTTTCCGAACTCATCCACCCACATCTGATATGCCTCGAGTACAGGTCCCTTGTCGTTGTTTCCTCCAAACTGGTCGACACCGGCCTTCAGACATTCATAATGTCTCTGAGCGACAGAGAGTTCTTCCACTCCCCAGCACTTGCCGTCGAATCTGTCGATACCGGCATTGTCATATGTGATGTTCCAGTCTGTACATACGACACCGTCATATGCATACTTGTCACGGAGAAGATCGGTGATTATATATCTGCTGTAACTGTTTCCGACATTCTTTCCAGACGGGTCGATTCCGGTCGAAATCGTATAGTAAGGCATTACAGCCGAAGCCATCTTCGTCTTTCCGCTTAGATTGAATGCGCCTTCGGTAAACGGCTTCAGATGGGTTTCGAATGCTCCGCCAGGATATACGGCATACTTTCCATAGTTATAATGGGCGTCACGTCCTCCTTCTTCAGGACCGCCGCTCGGCCAATGCTTCACCATTGCATTAACACTCTTGTAGCCCCATCCGTCAGCGATTTCATCCTTTCCGAAACTTGTCTGGAAGCCGTCCACATATGCACGTGCCATATCTGTGTCAAGTTCCGGGCTTTCTCCAAATGTACCATAGAAACGTGTCCAGCGAGGCTCTGTGGCAAGGTCTATCTGAGGTGAAAGTGCGGTAGAAATACCGAGAGCGCGATATTCCTCTGCCGCGATCCGTCCGAATTCCTCGACAAGAGCCGGATCGAACGTCGCCGCCATTCCGAGAGAGGTAGGCCAATGGGAGATCTCACCGCCGGCTCCATAATTATACTCAGCTGTAGCCGAGGTCTCGTGACGAGGATCAGATGATGTGTTGACAGGGACTCCGTGTCCCATGCCTTCCACAAGGGCCTGCATATTGTTGTTCCACTTTGCAGCTACAGCCGGTGACTCTACTGTAGTTACCAGCACTGCCCTGAGGTTGTCCTCAGTCAGGAACTTTCTCTGAGCATCAGAAAGATCCGATGCGGATGCTCCACTCTGAGCATAAGGCTTCCCTCCATATGTTGCGCCTCCGAACATTCCGCCACCGGACGGTACGGACTGATGCGAGCTGTACAGCATCATACCGGCGATCTCCTCGATCTGCAGACGTGCTGCAAGGTCTTCCGCCCTCTCGCGGGCTGAAAGCCTCCAGTCTTCATACGGCTCCAATGTTCCGTTACGGTTCATATCCTTAAAGGCATAGCAGTCTTCGGTGATAAGCGACACTCCGGATGTCGGAACATATCCGAGAGTCTGTCCTTTTTTCTGAGTGACGATCTTTACTCCATAGTCCGTCTCAGTCTCAGTCCACTTAGGTCCTGAACATGAAACAAGAGCAAGAATCAAAGCTGGTAGCAGTATTTTCTTCATATCAATTGGTATTTATGACATCAGGTACAAATTTAATCAAATAAATATGCGGATTTTTTCTTTTGCGTTCATTTATGTTTTCAATTTGTTCACAGGCTTGGTAAAGTCAGCAATCGGATGTATATTTGGATATTATAATAAAACTATTATTAACCATAAACCACATGAAAAAGTACCTATGCATGGCGCTTATGGCTTTTATGGCTGTAAGTTGCGCTCAGAGCGGTATGTCGCCTCAGGACAGACTTACCGTAAATGACAAGAAAATCAACAAGATCATTGCTCAGATGACTTTGGAAGAGAAGGTGGAAATGCTCCACAGCAAGACAAACATGTCTTCTGAAGGAGTTCCACGCCTCGGCATCCAGGACATCAAGTACACCGACGGTCCTTTCGGTATCAGAGAAGAGAACGGCGACGGTTTCCGTCCTCTCGGATGGAAACTTGACTCAGCGACATACTTCCCTACCGGTTCTGCTCTTGCAGCGACATGGTCAAAGGAAATGGCTTACAAGAACGGATGGGCAATGGGTAAGGAAGGACGTCTCAGAGGAAAGGACATCATCCTCGGTCCTGCAATCAATATCCAGCGTCTCCCTGTAGGCGGACGTACATACGAGTACCTCAGCGAGGACCCTGTACTTGCAGCCCGTCTTTCAGTAGAATACACAAAGGGATCTCAGGATGCCGGTACAGCAGTCTGCCTCAAGCACTATGCTCTCAACAACCAGGAGACTGACCGCGGAAGCGTGAACGTAATCGCTGACGAGCGTACGATGCGCGAAATCTACCTCAAGCCTTTCGAGGCTGCAATCAAGGAAGGTGGTGCAATGTGCGTGATGCCTGCATACAACAAGGTAAACGGATTCTACTGCTCGGAGAATGCACACCTCAACAACGAAATCCTCCGCGACGAGTGGGGCTTCAAGGGCATGACAGTTTCTGACTGGGGCGGAACACACAGCACAATGGGTGCAGCTCTCGGCGGACTCTGCGTACAGATGACAGGTGACAACTACTTCGGTCAGGCACTTATCGACTCTGTAAGAAACGGTGCTCTCGATGAGGCTGTAGTTGATGCAAAGGTTCGCGAGATCCTTCGCCTCCGCTTCGCTATCGAGCCTGTTCCTGAGGATGTTGCCAACACTATCATGACATCCCAGCCTGAGACTCAGAAGATCGCTTACGAGATCGCACAGAAATCTATCGT
>JAFVMQ010000012.1 GCA_017506825.1 Bacteroidales bacterium | reverse complement strand
GCAATCTTGTCGAAGACCACGTCAGGAGTAACCTTCTCCTCCACCATCTGAGCAATCGTCCTTTCGAAATCCTTCTGCTTGATGTCGCTAAGATGGGCCTCCTTGCCGGAGTTGGCCTTGCGAAGCTTGAGCTCAATTTCCTTGACCTGAAGGGCAGTAAGCTTCAACGACTTTGCCTTTCCGTCAAGAACCTCTCTGAGTTCCCTGTCAATAACTCTGACTCCTCTGGTAAAATCAGTATAATACTTCTCATATTCCGATACAGCCCTCTTTTCGCACTCGACGCAACGGAGCGTCTCTTCGTCGTAATACTGGTTTGAGACGGTCTTGCCACATACCGGACACTGCACGCTGGATGTCACAAGAATCTTCTTTCCGGAAATCTCGCAAACAACGCTTTTCTTTGTATCATCGGATATATTGGTGATGTTGGTCGTATTGTTGGTCGTATTATTTGTCACACTGTTGTCGCTGAATGACTCTACAGCACCGACCTTGTTACGTGCGTTTTCAATGATACCCATTCCATCCCTGATTACCGCTGTACCGTTATCCGACGGAGCTGACGACTCCGGCGCACCTGCAGGCTGAACTGGTGCTGCATTGACTATCTCATTGCCACATTCGGGGCAGAAATCCTTTCCGGAGAAAGATTCCGGGGTAACATTCTTTCCGCAATGCGGACACTTAACCATATTGCTCATATCTTAATTCCTTAATTAAATCAACTGTTTTCCACACGACATGCAGAACTTTGCGTCTGCACTGTTCCTGTTTCCGCAGGCCGGACAGAACTTTCCGGACTGCTGGGCGTTTTCTGATCCGGGAGCCGAAGACCTGATATACTCACGGGCTGTCTCGTTGGAATTACGCATCATCTCCTTCATATCCTCGATACGTGCCTGGGTCAGACGCTCGAGATATTCAGCCTCACGGTTTCTGCCGAGAGACTCAGCAAGCCGTGCAACCGCTTCCGGATCAAGATTCTCTGCAGAAGCTGCAAGAAGCTGTTCCGGAGTAAGTTCCCTCGAAAGTCTGAGCTTGTCCATCTTTGCCTTCTGCATCTCTCTGAGAGCCTCCATATTCCTGTCATGCTCGGCAGCTTCTCTCTCTCCTCTTATCTTCTCGAGATCTCTGAATCGGTTGAATTCATCATCCTTCTTCTTTTTCTCGAATTCATAATCCTCCTCTCTGATCCTCTTCTCATATTCGCGCTGAAGAGACTCGACCTCGAGTTCATCCTTCTTCTGCATCATCCTGAAAGCATGGCCCCTCTGGTGCTCCTTGGTCCTGATCTCGTCCCTCAGCTGGTTAAGATCCTCAGCTCTAACAAGACCTGTCTTCTCAATATCGGCAAGAGCCGCAGCTATCTGATCCTCATTCTGAGCCTCGCGGATCTTCTTCTCGCGTGAAAGGACCATATAGAACTTCTCCAGTTCATCCTCAGCAAGAAGCTTGTCCTGATTGATGGCTTGGAGCGCTCTCATCAAGGCAAGATCATTACGAGCCTCATCAAGCTGCTGCGCATTTTGGGCAGCTGCAAGCCTGTTCTTGAACTCATTGGTACGCTCAAGATACTCGAGCTCGCGTGAGGTAAGGTAGAGTTCAGAATCGAGGGCACGGAATCTCTCCAATGCATCGTGTCCTACCCTGATTTCTTCTACGCTTGAGAATGCCACACCTCCTAATTCAGGCGCAAGACCTGCAAGGATTCTTTCAATATCGGTCCTTGCCTCATCTGAAATACCCTTCTCAGAGACCTCCACATCAGCAAGATACTTCCTCAGAACCATCTCCACTTTCGGAGCAAGCATTCCCACAAGGTCAGATACATGCAGAGATGTCCTGTCAACCATTGTCCTTGCAAGGAAAACCTGCATGCTGCTTATCCTCAACATTGCGCTCAGACCGACCTGAACCTCGAGATTCTTAGCCTGTACCGTCATCGGCACGAAACTTTCTCCCGTACTTTCAGCTGAACCGAAGATCACAGGGAAGTCGCCGTCACGCACAAGAAGAATAGAGTAAAGATCAGCAGGACCGAGCTCCGGCTGAGGGACGTCGGCAGATGCGAACACATTACGGATGAATCCTTTTGACTGCTGCTGTTCAGGCACCTCCGGCTTCGGGAATGTATATATGCCGCTTGAAAGCATTGTAAACTCTTCCGCATTCTTGCGGACCAGCACTCTTGTACCTTCGCTGACGATGATTCCTGAAACCCCGCTGTACTGGAGGAACTCCTTTTCCGTTATCAGTCTGGCAACCTGACCTGGCTGGATGTTCCACATTATATGGTTGTTGACATCAGCCATTTCACTGGTCACAGGGGCAGTCTCCGCCTGTGACTCCTCGAACTTATATCCGCACTCCATGCAGAACATATGGTCATCTTCTACATTGAAACCGCAATTTGGACAAACTTTCATATCTTTTCTATTTTGACGTCATTACTGATTCTATCTTTCCTTCAGGGGTAGACCTTACCACCCATGTGCTCTCTCCGTTTGCATATGTATGGATCAGGCGCTGCTTTCCGTTCTTGAACCTGATCCTTCTGACGGTCTCCGGTTCTCGAGGACTGAGTCCGTACTTGGCGTAAAGCTCCTGACCGATGGTCTGGCTGATAGCCTTGATGTTGGCATCGACAGCCCCACGCACCTGTTCGAGCAGAGACTGAGGCTTGTTGTCAGCGCTCTTGAGATTATCCTCTTCATATCCGCAGACAAATCCTTTCGGAGCGACAGCCTTTGACAGCTTCGGCATCTTGGCACCTTCACTGACAACCGCAACTGCACGAAGAGAAGGATCACCGAAAAGATTGAACTCGGCAAGAGTAGCTGCATCATAAGGGTCGACCATGCCATTCTCGGCAAAGAAATCACTGCGGGCCCTGACCAGAGCCTCTCCCGCATAGTTTCCGGTAAGGAGATAATATGTAAACATACCGCACATCTTGTCGGCATTGCCTCCAGGAGGGTCGAAGTCTCCAAAAGCCACCCTCGATGAAGCAAGACCTATTATGGTCTTATGGGACAGACCTGCTTGAATCATCGAATGCGCTATATCGTAACCGACAAAGCGACCGCCGTAGCAGGCTTCCGCAACGAAGACATTGCAATGCTCCGGAATCAGCATAGCCTCAACAGGGAAGATGGTGGCATATTCGGACGTATGTTCAGGATATTCTCCGGAATAATGCGGATCGCCCGGACCACGGCTTCCATGGAGGTTCAGATATACCATGTCCGTATCGGTCTCCATGACCGCATTGATATATTCGCTGGTGATGTATGGTCCCAGAAGGACGTTTTCGTGGCTGAATTTTCCCGATATGTTGCTGCGGTCGGCAAGCATTCCCGCCTTGTTGTACGGTGACATGAGCCAGGCGGTAAGATTCTTCCAATGCGGATCGGACTGGGCATACATCTTCTTCACCATCAGACCATGACGGTTGTCGATGGCATTCTGAAGATAGTTCACGATAAATGAAGCGTCCGCCCCCTTAGGAACAGGGAGACGACCCGCGAAGTAATACATCTCCTGGGTGTAGATCTCGGTAGTCTCAAGGGCATACTGGGTATGCGGTCCATAAGGGTACGAGTACAGCAGGTCCGTCTCTATATCCACATCCTTTAGTCTCGGATGGTTCTTGATATAGTGGTTGATTGCCGGAACCGGTATGACTTCATGTCCGCCGATAATGAAAAGATAGTTCGACTCCGGCAGAGATCTTTCCTTCTCATAGCACATGATGTCATAAAGCACATGCTGGTAATCCCACCAAGGGCTGTCCTCGTCGAAAGACGCCTTCTGTCCCTTTCTTCCAGCTGCCTTTGAAACAAACTTGTAGTCGGACACATCTACAATCCTATAATCGATATCCGCATCCGCCATCAGGTCGGTATACTGGTCGAGAAGCTTGTATAATGTGTCACGGTCCGAACCGACCATCGCAGAAAGCACATCAAGGTCGGTAAATATTATACCGTGGCGCGAGCACTTCCTTGCCTTTTCAGCACAGACAGCAGGCTGCTGAGGGGCAGGCTGGGGCTCAGGCTGCTGAGGAGCAGGAGCCGGACGGGCTGGCGCGACCGGCTGTGACGGCTGCATGACAGGCTGTTGTTCCGGCTGGCTTCCTGCAGCAACCGGAAGCTTCTGACCGCAACGTGGACAGAACTTCTCGCTGCCCGACAACTGATTGCCGCATTTGAAACAGAACTTCATCTTTTACTTTGTTTGATTTGCCTCATTCACTGCCTTAAGGAAGAGTTCGTTGAGAAGCTGCTCATCAACCTTTACGGATGTGGAATTCATCTCTTCAAGAAGCTTCTTGATATAATCGCTTCCCACAAGCTCAACTACCACATAGTTGCGGTACATTCCTTCCGCATCCTTAGGCTCCCACTGGTCAAAGATAGGAACCGCACCGGTCAGAAGCTGGTTGGAAACGATCTTTGTCTTCTCGCTGAGGAACTGCTTTGACTTTGAAACCTCACCTTCGTCCAATGAGACGCAGTAGTTCTCGATAGTCGTATTGACAACCTTCTCAAGCATCTGTGCAAGCTGAGAAGAAGCAGACACCATAGCCTTCTTCTTTGCTGTCATCTCAGAGTCAGAAACTCCTACAGCCCAAGCTCTGAGCACGTTCTTCTTGTTAAGCAGGTGCGATCCCGGCTGTACGTAAGTCTTTACTTCCTTAGGCTGCGCCTTTTTTGAAGCTCCGCATGAAGCCAATGCTACAGATGCGAGCAATATCAAAACTAAATTCCTGATCTTCATAGTATTATCAATTTATGTTCATTTTCTTCAATTCCTTAGGGAGACCGGCGTTGACACGTTTCATCAGCTCCCTTGTGCACATGGCCTTGGCCTGTGCCTCAGACTTGTCAGCTGGCACAAGCACCTTGACCTGGGTCACGCTGTATTCCACAAGCTGTGTCTGCTTGATGTTGTCATATACCTTGAGGGTAAGCGACGCAAAACATTCGTTCATGTCATACATCTCTCCATGTACTGAGTCTCCTATTTCCATTTCTGTCGACAATGTCACGAAAAGTTCAGCGGCTGTATCTTCCGTAAGCTCGAAATAATTGTTGGCAAGGATGCTGCGTACCTGCTTCTCGCATGCTTCGAGATCGTTCTTCTCCACCATCATATACGCACTGTGGTTCGGATTCATAAGCACCGCAGTAAAGCGTGCAGAAGGCCATGTATCCTTGTCGATGAGCTGACGGTATGAAGCCGGAAGCGAAGACAGGAATGAATCATCTATGGTCACATCTACATTCTGGATGCTCTGCTTCGATGTCACATTCTTTATATAGAAGGTTGCGATACCCTCGGCATCTGTCTTCACCGGAGGTGTAAGCTCGCCTTCTCCGCCGACGAACTCAGCCTTCAGAAGCACATTCGGCATAGGAGTTCCCTGCCTTGTCAGACAGACGGTCAGAGGTTCTCCCGAAGCCTTGAAGGCTTCCACACCGACTTCCGCTGTATTCTGGACCATATCAAAGCCTGTGAACACATTCACATACGCATCGTAAAGCTCGGTAGCCACATCAAAGCGGTCGCCGTGACGCTCGGTCGTAAGATCCAGATACAGATAAGGCTCGATGGCCTTTAGTCCCTGGGCATACATCTGGATGGCAGACGAACAATTGTTCATACTCTCCGCAGCCTGTCCTTTCTCATACCAGTCCAGACCGAGGGAGATACCACGCTCTCGGCGGGCCTTGCGCTGCTTCTCGTATGCCTTCTTGTCGAGCTCATAGTACACATAATAATATGTGCCGTCATTATATGTACCCTTGAGGTTCTGACCTTCGATATGGGCAGCCACCGACTCCTTCACCTTCTCCTCGAAAAGTGATTTCGAACGGCCATCGACATCCACAGTCTGCATGAACGAAGAACTCTCGATGTTTACGCTTATCTGGGTTGCGATCTCAAGCATGGCATTGGTCATGGCAACATTCTGACAATCCTTGTCAGTAAGTCTCGCCATTCCTATTCCCACATACTTGCTTTCAGACACAGGTCTTGAAGTGACCCACGAAGGAGCCTGCGCAAAGGAGGTCAGCGCACAGAACAATGCAATCGTTAAAAGCGACAATCTCTTCATGACGTTCCGGTTTAAAGAATGGTTATATAGATTGTATTTCCGTCGACTCTGCTTGAGCATGGGACACCGACCTCATCGTTCAGCCATGCCTCGATGACGAAGCCGAACTGAGCTGCATCCATCAGCAGACCGTCCTTGTCCTTAGGAGGGATCATCACATAGTCGAAGATTATGCTCTCATCGACAACGCCCTGGAGGTGGAACTTGCCCTGATATGCATTCTTTCGCACCCACTGGCGAATCACATTCGAGAGAGGATAATTGTCTGCACCTACCCTGTCGCTCATGCTTGCGGCAGACGAACCGTCGATAGCGAACTGGAGAGTCACCCTCTTTCCGCCTGCAGCCTGCTTCGAGAAGTTCTTGCAGATATCATCCAGGAATGGCTGGATATTGTCATCAACTGCATACGCGCAAAGAGCATCTGTCGAAGCGGACTTATAGCGTCTTGTCATGGCATCCTTTGATGCGAGCACTGATCCGCTCGAAGTCTCGTATGCCCTCATTATCAGAGACACCCTTGAACCCTCGGCATTGACATCCTTGTTCAGGTCCACTACAACATACACATCCGCTCCTGAATTCATGAGCAGCTGCTTGTCGTTCGAATCGGCGTCATTGGCACCGAACTGTGCGTTCCTGCGGACCGCATTGAGCTTTGCCTCCACATCGACTGTGGTTATGTCGCGGGACTCGAAGCCTTCCTGGACCTTTGCCACAGCAACCCTTCTGTCGTAATCGTCTGCAAGCACAGACGCATAAGTCTCTCCGTCACGCTTGTATGGAACGACCATGATCGTCGGAAGGACCATGCCCTCCTCGTCTTCAACTTCTGAATATGTCACAGGTGCCTTCGGAGCTTCATACATCCTGTTACGCTCAAGATCCTTGAGGAGGTTTCCGTAAACGACGGTGATCCGGTATGTGCTCTGGAACATCTTTGCAGAATTCTTCTCCGGCTTTGCAAGTTCCTCAGTCGCGCTGACAAAGAAAGGAAGTCTTGTATCCATAAAGTTCTGCACATATGCTGCATTATCATTCAGTATCAATGCCTTTCCGTCATTCACGCCATCTACTCCGATATAGAAAAGAGTATGGAAAAGCGAACGGACAGCATTGTCCTTGACATCCTTGGCCTTGTCTGCAACTCCTACTGAAGTAAACACAGCAGTACGGTCGTCAGCACTTTCGCAGTTCACTACCATCGGATAGTTCTGGGCGAATGCCGACACTGCCAGCAGACTCAGAAAAAACAAAGTAATAATCCTCTTCATGATCTATCTTACTTAAAACTATCTACCAGTCCTTGTCCAAGATTCTTGAGTGCATTGTCCTTCTTGGTCAGAACACGCATCTCGGAACCTTTTCGGAAAGCAGCCATGATTTCCTTTCCACCCTTTATGACGACACACATCGAGAGGTCGCCGGCCACGACTTCCTCAACCCTCAGCGAACCAATCTCGGTCTTGGCCTCCCTTCCGGCAATCAGCTTCACTTCGAAAACGTCAAGCATCTGCCCTTCACCTACTCCTGCATCAGAACCCAGACTGATATAAAGACTCTTGGCCTGGTCCCCCTTCTTGCTGGCCTCGTTCATCTCGACGACTGTACCTGTGAGTTTGAAATACTCATTCACAAAATTCTTCATGCTGAGATTCACCCTTCCGAGTGTGGATATGATCGCATCATCAGCAGAAGAACCGACATTACCTGTGATACCGCTATATGTAAAGTTTCTTGTACCCACAACCGTTCCGTTCGAGACATCGACGACAGTGAGAGCGTAAACTATGTTACCATTGTAATACGGATCTCCGTTGTCTGGACGCGTATAGTCTGCCGACATGTTCGAGACTGTGCCGGTTATCACGTAATTCGCACCGATGGTCTTCATAGCACCCATTCTCGCCGTCTTATCTTCCATGGCGAGTTCCGAATTTCTTCTTCCTGCTTCTATCGCAAGAGAAGACTCTGTATCTACGTCAATAAGATTAACTCTGTTGACCAGGTTCACTCCTTCGATGACAGCATTTCTCAAAGCAGTGGCACCTGCATCACTGACATTGCTCGAATGTCTGAAATAATCTACGAGAACTACAGGTTTCTGAGCATAAACGAAAATTCCTGCGAACAAGCAGATAACTGATAAGATTGATTTCTTCATGGATATCGGGTATTTAAACGTTTCACCTTTTATGTAAAATTACATTTTTAATGTAAGACATCAAAAGGTAAACGTTTCAAACCCAATATAATTTACCGAGTGACCAAGTAATTGTTCTTATGACACTTTTTTATCTCCCGAGTCATGACATGATCAAGGGGGTACCTGGCTTTCGACAGTGCAGCCTTGCTGGCGATTTCTTCAGAGTAACTATCCCCTTCTTCCATCAATTTGAGAATATTGTCAGTCAGGAGATGTTCAAGGAGGAGATGGAAGGCGTGACTGTGGTCGTGATGACGGAGGTGGCAGAGTTCATGCAGTAGCACATAATCCTGAAGAACCTTAGGTAGGCGGACTATATTCAGGTTCAGATTGATATTGTTCCGCGCAGAGCAGCTTCCCCAGTTGGAGGCGTTATGTTTTATGGCGACACGGTTATATCGGAAACCGTAGCGGACTGCCAGCTCTGCCAGCCGGGGAGGAAGCTCGGTCTTTGCCCTCTTGCGGAGAGCCTCTATTTCTTCAGCTGTCGGTACGACGACATCCTTGTACTTTTCACTCTGCTTAGCGATAGTATCGAGAATCCAGCCG
>JAFVMQ010000132.1 GCA_017506825.1 Bacteroidales bacterium | reverse complement strand
TTCGGAATACTTTCGCCGCTTATTTTGCCAGAGGGCAAGGCGGACGAGCGAGAAGGGAGGGAGTTACCTTTCGGTAATGACCGACCGCCGAGCGAAGTCCAACGCAGCCATCGGGCAAAAGAAGCAAGAAAAGGGAGCATAGCTCAGTTGGTTTAGAGCATCTGCCTTACAAGCAGAGGGTCGGGGGTTCGACTCCCTCTGCTCCCACTGGAAAAGAGAAGCAAAACTGCTTCTCTTTTTTCGTTATTATCCGGCTTATCTGCAGAAAAATGATATAATTGACAAAATCCCAGTTGTTTTGCATTATCTGTTGTTGGCTTCGGTACGAGAATTATTCCTAACTTGTACCCACGCTCATGATTTATTGTCAAACTGCAAGCTTTTCGATACCGTCGGTACAAGTTTTATGGAACACTTGCACCGACGCTCAAATTCATGGACAAAGCAGGCATAGCTAACGAGAAGCCCTCAGGATTTAGTCCGGAATGCAAGCCTTTTCTACAGACATCCCCAACAACACAACTACATCTCTGACTTCAATTCATCGCAACCAGCATATTCATATGAACATCATCTTCAGATAGGAAGCGCAAGCGCCTCTGAGACGACATAAGTGCTTCCTCCTATATAGATGAGAGGCCTGGAATCTGCATCTTCAGACTTCAGAGCAGCAGAAATGCTCCTCGCAAGGCACACTGCCTCAGCAACATTATCAACAACATGGACATCACCGGAATCTCGTCCGCTTTCCGCGCAGAACTTCTGATATTTATCAAATATGGATAAAGCAGGAAGAGCACGCTTGCCATGAGCCTGCGTAAAGACATAGACCGCATCATCAGGCAGAAGATGGATTACGGAATCCACATCTTTGTCTGCTACGGAACCATAGACAATTATCAGATGCGAACACTCCCCTTCGGTCCTCATCTTCCGGAGCTGGGTAAAATTGTATTTCAGACCGTGTTCGTTATGACCTATGTCACAGATTGTCAGAGGATCCTCGGAGATTCTGTCCCAACGCCCCCTGAAACCTGTACGGGAAGCTGTGTGAGTTATTGCATTGATGAGGGATGTACGATCAGGTCGGGCATAAGGAGAAAGAATCCTGCCAAGAACATCAAGAGCGGCAAGAACCGTACGAAGATTCTTGCGCTGATACTCCCCTCTGAGATCCATCCTGTCAAGGATTTCCTCATGACAGTCCCACAATGCCGGCACTACTTTATCCGCAAAAGTCAGGAGTGACATGATTGCAGTCCTGTTCCCCATATACTCAGTCTCTGAAATATTGGTATACAGCACCTTACGTTCAAATACCGGATCTGTTTCAGGATGACTTTCACCTACAACCACAGGCACCTTAGGCTTGATTATTCCGGCTTTTTCAAAAGCGATTTCCGGCAAGGTGTCTCCCAACATATCGCAGTGATCCAGACCGATGTTGGTTATGACACTAAGGACAGGAGTGACAATATTCGTACTGTCAAGACGTCCTCCCAGACCTGTTTCCAGCACAACACAGTCTACCTCCTGATCAGCGAACCAGTTCAAAGCCATCAGAGTGGTTATCTCGAAGAAGGACATGTCGAGATGGTCGAAAGTATCCTGCCACTGGCGCACGAAGTTCCAGACAAACTCTTTGGACACAAGCACAGTTCCCTCATCAGAGACTACCCTCATGCGCTCACGGAAATCAAGAATATGCGGAGACGTATAAAGACCTACTTTCAGGCCGACGGAAGAAAGGGATGAAGCAAGCATATTGGACACTGAACCCTTGCCGTTAGTACCTGCCACATGTATTATCTTATAGTTTCTGTGGGGATGCCCCATCAGCTGGTCAGCGAATTCCATATTCGCTATCCCCGGCTTGTATGCTCCGGCACCAACCTTCTGAAAAGAAGGAAAACGGCAGAAGAGTCTGGAGATCATCTCCTCGTATGCCGACTCCGAAAAAATCTTATCCATAAATTCCGTAAAAACGCTTGTTGTGAAGACAAAAATAAGTATTTTTACAAACTTATACCCAAAATCGCATTCTTTTTATGAAGGAAAACGAATCAGCATTGTATTCACACTACATCATCGACGGACTGAGATTCGAAATGACACCGGCGGACCTTCTTGACGAATGTATGGAATATGACGAAGACGGGGTCGCGGAATCCGAGTACTTCGGTAGTTTCGAAGACATCATAGACGAGGCTGTCGACCTACCTGTAACCTCCTTCACGTATGACACAGGCATGAACCGCACATATGCGGAAGAAACAGCTGCCGCAAGCGGAGAGGAAAGGGCGTTCACCATGCTGTACCCGGAGCATTTCACCAAGTTGCAGATCGCATCCGCTCTGATCTCGAGACTTTGGAGCGAAGGACATTTCAGACTCGGAGACCTAAGGATATGGGCTCAGTGGGAATGGGACACAAATCCTGTCGGCAACATGTCCGCATTCTACGCAAGCACCTCAGCAGCAAGTGAATATATCTACGGAATCGGGGTAAAGATGAGCGACTACCTTTTCATCGAAGGAGACGGAGGAAGCAATGCCAAATTCTTTGCATGGCTTCCGGAATACGAAGAGGATGACGAAGACATTTCAGAAGAGGCCCTCTTCAAATCATCCCCATACGAAAGCCACCATCCGTGGATAGGGGACGAACGTAAATGTTCTCCTGTTCTCGCAGACGAACCAGAAAGCAGGATCATCTACATTCCTTTCGACACATGTTCATACAAGCTCGGAGGTTCCCTCCTCGCCCAGATAAAGGGACACAACGGAGGCCCGGGGCCGCAGATCCAGGATCCGGACTATTTCATAGACTGCTATGAGGTCGTACGCGAACTTGTGGAAGACGGCATCATCAAGGCCGGAGTATGCTGCGGAGACGGAGGACTGGCTACCGCTGCCGAAAAGTTGTGTGATGGGAAATCTGCAGATCTGGACATCAGCGGAATCATGTCTTCATATCAGGAGACAGATTCGACGAAGGTGCTTTTCGGAGAGATTCCGGGTGTGCTTATACAGATACTTGAGAATGACTATGACTACTTCGACTCCCAGCTTCTTCTTCAGGATATAGCATACTATCCGTTAGGGGCTCCTTCTATAGAAGGAAAGGGACTCAGATTCATTGAAAGGGCGACAGACGGAGTGGCAGGAATACTTGCTTCTCTGCTAAGCCAGGCAAGTGAGGGAGAAGATTAGGAAATCTGAAGAAAAATCCTTAAATTCGCGCCGGATTTTTCCGATTCAGGAAGGAAAACAAGTCTGAATTGAAAATATATTATTATCAATCAAATATTTACAAGAATTATGGAAGTTAACAAGAAAAGAGTCTATTGCTTCGGCGGAAAAACTGCCGAGGGTAATGGCACTATGCGTGAGCTCCTCGGCGGCAAGGGTGCCAACCTCGCCGAGATGTGTACTCTCAACATTCCTGTTCCAGCAGGTTTCACTATCACAACCGAGTGCTGTACCGAGTATTATGAACTCGGCGGCGGTTACAACGACGCACTCAAGGTTGAGGTAGCTGAGGCTCTCAAGAAGACAGAAGCTATAATGGGCATGAAATTCGGTGACAAGGAGAATCCTCTCCTCGTTTCTTGCCGTTCAGGTGCCCGCAGCTCAATGCCTGGTATGATGGATACAATCCTCAACATCGGTCTCTGCTCTGAGACAATCCCTGGCATGATCGCTAAGACAAACAATCCACGTTTCGTATATGACGCATATCGTCGTCTCATCATGATGTACTCTGACGTTGTGATGGAGAAGGCAGAAGGCATCGAGCCTGCAGACGGTCAGGGTATCCGCCAGCAGCTTGACAGAATGATGGAAGAGCTTAAGGTGGCTAAGGGCTACGCATCTGACACTGACATCACAGCTGACGAGCTCAAGGATCTCTGCGACAAGTTCAAGGTTCGCGTAAAGGAGGTTCTCGGCACTGAGTTCCCTGATTCAGCTGAGGCTCAGCTCTGGGGATCTATCGGTGGCGTGTTCAAGTCATGGAACGGAAAGCGTGCTATCGCATACCGCCGCATCGAGGGTATTCCTGACGAGTGGGGTACAGCTGTAAACGTACAGTCAATGGTATTCGGTAA
>JAFVMQ010000131.1 GCA_017506825.1 Bacteroidales bacterium | reverse complement strand
CTACGCTCAGAAGCACGTCCGTATCATCCGGAAGAAGCTCTCCGCTTTCAATAAGTCGCAGGTCGCATCCGCCAAGACGCAGCCCCTCGAGAAGCGAAACATATCTGCTGTCAGATTCTATCTGCTTCTTACCTATATTTAACGCTATTCTCATAGCACAAAATTAACACTTAATTTACAAAAATTGAAGTTTATTGACTAAATTTGTGTTTTGAAACCAATAAAACAACAATCTGATATGACAAGACTTAGCGTCAATATCAATAAGATCGCCACAATCAGGAATGCACGTGGAGGGAATATGCCGGACGTGACTAAAGCAGCCATGGATTGTGAAACATTCGGTGCAGAAGGAATCACCGTCCATCCGAGACCGGACGAAAGACATATCCGATATAGCGACGTCCGCTCGATACGTCCTCTGATCACGACAGAATTCAACATTGAAGGCAACCCGATTCCCTCGTTCATAGACCTCGTGACTGAAGTGGTACCTGACCAGGTGACCCTCGTCCCTGACGCTCGTGACGCAATAACATCCAATGCCGGATGGGACACGATAAAACACAGGGATTTCCTGACGGAGGTCTGCTCCGAGTTCCGCAGCAGAGGAATCAGGACATCGATATTCGTCGATCCGGACCCAGCAATGGCGGAAGGAGCCGCACTTTGCGGATGCGACAGGATCGAGATGTACACGGAATCATATGCAAGCATGTACAGATCTGACAGAGATGCAGCGATAGCTCCGTTCGTCAGGACAGCGGAAGCTGCAAGAGCTGCAGGATTAGGGCTGAATGCCGGTCATGACCTTAACCTTGAAAATCTTGAATTCTTTATAAGGAACATCCCATGGACTGACGAAGTTTCCATCGGACATGCCATCATCTGCGACGCCCTCTACATGGGTCTCGAAACAACAATACAGTCATATCTCTCAAAAATTAAGATTTTTTGATTATCTTTGTGGGATATTGCGCTAAAACCTGAAAGAATCAAACAATAAATCAACACATAGAAATGAAAAACACATCACTTATCCTCAGCATCATCTCGCTTGTTGCTGTTGTAGTATTAGGAATCCTCTCGCTTTCAAACGGAGGAAAAGAGACAGAGGTTCTTACCGAAGGTGAAGCAGTAGAAGCTGCAGCCGCAGGAGACATCGTTTATGTAGACCTCGACAGGATCCTCATGGAGTATGACATGGCAAACGACCTCAGGTCAGTAGTGGAGACAAAGGTTCAGAACATCCAGGCTGAAGTCAACAGAAGAGGAAAGAAGCTCGAAAACGATGTTGTGGAGTTCCAGAACAAGATCGACAAGGGTCTCATGACACGTTCGGTAGCGGAAGCCCAGAGCCAGAAGCTCCAGCAGCAGGAGGTTGAATTCAATAACTATGCAGCACAGAAACAGCAGGAGATCCAGGAGGAGCAGGTAGTAATGATGAACCAGCTCGGCGACGCCATCCAGACATATATCGAGAAGTACAACGAGGAGAAGCAGTATGCCATGATCCTTACAAACTCTGGCGGAGCTCCTGTAATCACAGCCAACAAGACCCTCGACATCACTGATGACGTGCTTGCAGGTCTTAACGAGGAGTACATCAAGAACAAGAACAACAAGTAATCATTGAAAATAGCTTTACTGTCCTGTTTCTATCCCTATCGAGGAGGAATCTCTCAGTTTAACGCATGCCTTTATGGTGAACTGAGCAAGAATCATGTTGTCAAGGCATTCAACTTCAAGAGACAATATCCTGAATTCCTTTTCCCTGGAAAGACACAGTTTGTGACAGATGACGATGAGGCCGTACCGGTAGAGAGCGAATCTCTGCTGGATACGGCCAATCCTTTTTCATACCATAGGACATACAAGGCCATAAGGGACTGGAAGCCAGATGTGCTCATAGTCCGCTACTGGATGTCCTATTTTGCCCCATCTCTCGGTTACATAACCCGGAAGATGAAGAAACACTGCAAGGTAATCTCCATTCTTGACAATGTCGTCCCGCATGAACCGCATTTCTTTGACGCTCCTCTGACAAGATATTTTCTCAAGGGCAGTACAGGAAGCGTCACATTATGCGAAGCCGTGTCCAAAGACCTCCTGAATCTCAGACCTGATGCGGAATATGCTGTCATACAGCATCCTCTTTACTCGCATTTCGGAAAGAAGAAAGACAGGACAGAAGCAGAAAATGAGCTGGGTCTCGAACATGGAAAGAAGAACATCCTCTTCTTCGGACTCATACGATCTTACAAGGGACTCGACATACTTCTCGAAGCATTCGGAATGCTTCCTGAGGATTACCAGCTGATAATTGCCGGCGAACCATATGGTTCATTTGACAGATACCAGGAAATAATCGACAGGCTGCCGGGAAAGAAACGTATCAGTATGGACCTTAAGTATATAAAGGACTCCGAGGTATCGAAATACTTCTCAGCAGCAGACCTTGCTGTACTGCCGTACAGAAGCGCAACCCAAAGCGGAATCAGTTCGGTATCCTATCACTTTGAAGTTCCGATGATAGTGACGGATGTGGGAGGGCTGAAGGAGACCATCGGTGACAGAGGTACCGGGCTTGTCGCACCATCCGGAACTCCGGAATGCATAGCAAAGGAGATTGTCCGTTATTTTGATGACCCGTCCATTGCAGAAAGCTGCATCAGGAACATCCGCACAGAGAAAGAAAGATTATCGTGGACAGCATTTGCAGCTGAACTCGAAAAGTTTATCGAAAAGATATAATACAGGAATATGAACAGCAGGTATTTCATAAATGCTATAGCAAAAGCAGCCCTTGCAATCAGCCTTTTTGCAGCTGCAGAATCATTCACAGCCGCACAGGAATATGCGAACGGACCTGTTACCATATCAAAGGAAAAGGTCAGGGTAAACGGCAAGGTATGCTATTCTCATATCGTAAAGGAAAAGCAGACACTATACTCCATTGCCAAGGCATATGAAGTAAGTGTCGAGGATATATATAATTTCAATCCGAACCTTAAGGAAACAGGGCTGAAGAAGAATTCCATAATTCTCGTTCCTTCGCCTGAAGCTCTCGCTCAAAGCGAGAAGACGGCAGAGAAGCCGACAGCAAAATCTGTTGCAAAACCTGTTGCAAAACCTGCTGAAATCGAAGAAACAAAGAAGAAAGAAGAGCCGACGATAGAGAAGCCTGCTGAGAAACCGGCAGAACAACCGGCTGTAAAGAATGTCAGCGACAAGAAGAGAAAGACCCATACCGTGAAATGGTATGAGGACCTCGATGTCATCGCTGAGAAATACGAAGTAACCGTCGACGCCCTCATGAAAGCCAACAACCTTACAGGACGCAAGCTTTCGAAAAGACAGAAGCTCATAATACCGGAACCTGGAGAAGTCATTGAAACAATGGCTCCGGAAACAGATATGAGCGAAACTGTTCCGGAAGCAACAACGGTCCAGGTTGACACGCTTACTGCAGCGGATACACTTGCAGCGGCAGACAGCACGGAAGCTGACGAGTGGTTCAACAGACCGAAGGATGAGGTAGTGGTCACTCTCATTCTCCCGATGAAGGCCTCTACAGAAAATGCAAGCCGGAACAATCTCGACTTCTACAGCGGAGTACTCCTTGCAGTAAGGGATATTGCTGAAACAGGTATCAGCACAGAACTGAATGTATATGACTCATCGGACAGCAGCCACCCGGTCACAAGCGAGGACATCAGGAACAGCGACGTGGTCATCGGTCCTGTGTCCGGAACGGACCTGAGCAGGCTTCTGCAGAACGACCCGTCGCCAAAGGCAGTCGTTTCACCTCTCGATCCAAGAGCTGAATCGCTTGCGCAGTCGAACAAAGGATTCTTCCAAGCTCCGACTCCGCACAAGATACAATACACCGACCTCATAAACTGGGTAAGGGAGGACATGATGGAAGGTGATACGCTTCTTGTCATCAGCGAAAAGGGAGCGAGACCTAATGAGTCCGTAGCAGTAATGAGCGAAATCATAGATTCATCAGGACTTGCATTCAACCGTTTCTCATACAGCATTCTTGAAGGAAGAGATGTAATAGAACCATTGAAGTCCATAATGACAGCTACCGGCAACAACAGGGTTCTCATCGTTTCAGACAGCGAAGCTTTTGTCAACGATGTCGTAAGAAACCTCAACATCCTCCTGCACCAGAAGCTGAACGTCACCCTGTATGCTCCGTCAAAGATCCGGTCATATGATACAATCGAGGTTGAAAACCTGCACAACACCTCGCTTCATGTCAGCCTTGGATATAACATCGACTACGACAACCCGCAGATAAAGAATTTCCTGATGAAATACCGCGCGTTGTTCAACACCGAGCCTTCTCAGTTTGCATATCAGGGCTACGACATAGCCACATATTTCATAAACATGTGCAGCAGATACGGAAACAGGTGGATGAAGAAAGTTGACGAAAACGACAGAGCAATGCTTCAGAGCACATTCAGATTCAGGAAAACCGACGGAGAAGGATATGTCAATAACGGAGTCCGCAGAATCGTATACGACAAAGACTGGAAGATAACGGAGATCAAATAATCATCAGATCCCAAGCAGCGACTTCGCATTAGCGACTGCCGCATCAGTAAGAACAGAACCGCTCAACATACGGGCAAGCTCAAGAACTCTCTGATCCTCAGAGAGTTTCTTTATTGTAGAGACAGCCTTGGATGATGTTGGATCTATATCCTTGGTAACAAGATAATGTGCACATCCCTTGGCTGCAACCTGAGGCAGATGGGTTATGGCGAAGACCTGCATGAATCCGCCCATATCGCAGATCATCGAGCCCATCTTATCCGCCACACTACCGGAAACTCCTGTATCGATCTCGTCAAAGATCATTGTAGGCATGTTGGCAAAACGAGCCCTCATGGCTTTCAATGCCAACATAATACGAGACATTTCACCTCCCGACGCACACTTCGCCACATCGACGGCATTCTTTCCTGTAGAAGAGAACCTGAACTGAACCATATCAGTACCTGAGGCGCAGACCGGCACTGGAAGGAGCTCTACTTCGAAGACGGCATACGGAAGTTCCAGGTCCCGGATGGAGGCTGTTATAGCCTGGGCGAACGGACCTGCCGCCTTCTCTCTCATGGAGTGCAGCCTTCCAGCTGCATCATCCAAGTCTTTTTCTGCTGCTGCTATCTCCTGAAGGAGCTGTTCGCGCTTTTCTTCAAGCTGAGTTGAATCATAGAGTGTATCTGACAACCTGTCCCTGAGAGCGATAAGTTCAGCCTCATCAGAGCATCCATGCTTGTGGAGCAGTCCGTATATCAGAGACATACGCGATTCCACCTCCTCCAGACGGCTCTCGGAAAGATCCGTACGGAGATTTAATGCAGATACCTCAGACAGAATATCATCCAGCTCTCTTCTGCTGGAGTCTACCCGTTCAGACAATTCCGAGGCTGACGGGATATATTTACCGAGTTTTGACAGAATCCTGCCGACCTCCTTCAAAGAAGAATCTATGGAAGGTATCTCACCTCCTGACGAGGCTGCAGTAAACAGTTCTTCGACCTGACTCAAGCCGTTCTTTATCTCCTCGGCATTGGCAAGCTGCTTCTGTTCTTCCTCCAGTTCTTCAAGCTCGCCTTCTCTCAAAGATGCAGACTCAAGCTGCCTGTACTGCGCTTCCGTATAATCTTTTTCTCCAGCCATTCTTGATATCTTCGCATCAAGATCGGCAAGAGAATTTCTAAGGGAATTCAATTTACGCCAGAGTTCCGAGCATTCTTCCCTCAACTCGGAAGACCCGGCAAAATAATCAAGAATCCCGAGCTGGAAATTCTTGTCAGACAACAGAAGTGTCTGATGCTGGGAATGAATGTCTATCAGATGGACCGACAGTTCTTGAAGAACCTGTACAGGAACAGGAGAATCATTCAGGAATGCCCTTGAACGTCCGGAACGGTTCACTACCCTTCTGACAATCACATGTCCCCCTTCCCACTCAAGATCATTGTCCTCAAACAAAGATTTCAAGGCATCCGACTTTACATCGAATTCTGCCTCGACAACACAATTCTCCGCTCCCTCCGACAGCATGGAAGCATCTGCCTTGGAACCCATAAGCAGCCCCAGCGCTCCCAGAAGAATAGACTTTCCGGCTCCTGTCTGTCCTGTAATAATGATCAGACCCTCCGGAAAATCTATTTCCAGAGAGTCTATCAATACATAATTCCTTACCTGAAGCCGGCTAAGCATATATTACTCCTCGTCCTGCTTTGCCATTCTGTAGAAGATGTCTCCTTCCTTGAACTCCTCGATAGCTACGAGGCTTGGCTTAGGCTGTCTTTCGTAATATTTTGAGATTTCGATCTGCTCGCGATTCTCGAATACTTCTTCCATAGTGTCGCGGTCATTCTTGAAATCCTCAAGCTTTCTTGTAAGTTCCTTCTTCTCAGCGATCGCAATCTGGTTTGCCCTCTTCGAAAGTATCACTACTGTCTCATAAATGTTACCTGTAGGTGCTGCGAGATCGTTGAGGTCTCTGGTAAGTGTGTTTACCGGTGTCTTTTTATTTGCCATGTCTATAAATTATGATTTTTGTTTCTCTTTGCAGGGGATAAATGAAGTCCCTCCATTTTATTATACCCCACGTTTCAAAGAGAGTTTCATTTTTTTTCTGACTTTCTTTCTTCGCGGATAAGTTTCCTTCTCTCCTTGGCGAAATCCTTCTCTGTCATCTCCTGCTCTCCGCTATCCGCAACATTTCTTCCAAGTGCCCTCTGAGCCCTGTTATAGACGTTGTCAAGTTCTCGTCTGTAGTGCGAATCAGGAAGCTCGCCGATGAAGTTGTAATAGTCATCGATGAATGTCAGATATCTTTCTTTTCTCTTTGACGGTACACTCAGGCTGGCATACTTGTACGAAGACATTGCTATATAATAGAGGATATCCTCTCTGTATATGTTTTCAGAATCTTCCTTCAGCACATTCCTCAGCGCAACCCTCGATGCAAGATAATCCTCCATCTTGTAATAAAGCTTTGCATTCTCGTAAGCCTTCCTGTCAAGACGCTCGTTGAGGTCCATAAGCATGTCGCGGCATTCCTGCATATGGCTGTTGTCAGGATACTCAAGGATGTATTCAGAAATCGCATTGATTGCCTTATAGGTCGGAGTCTGGTCAAGTTCATACCTCAGGGTAGACCTGTAAAGACAGTCCAGACGCAGAAACCTCGCCTCTGACGAGAACGGACTTCTTGGAAAAGTCTCTATGAATTTATCAAAATTAGTCTCGGCTGTATAGTAATCCTTGAACAGATAATTACTGAGTCCCCAGTAAAAGGTCACGGTATCATCTCTCTCCGTTCCGTTTGTAAGTACAGAAAGTGATTCGAACAAGGCTGAAGACTTGGCATACTTTCCGAGCTCGAAGTATTCGAGGGCAGCCTGATATTTCGCATCTGCGTCATTACTGTTAAGAAGGGTCTCATACTGCGACTTGCAGGAAACCAGGGCAGCAACGGAAGTCAATGCCAGCAAAAAACGTTTAAGATTCATGTATTTCAATTATTTCATTTTAAGAAACTTCTCAGCATCCAAAGCTGCGCGGCATCCCGAAGCAGCAGCAGTAACACACTGCCTGTAAAGCGGATCCTGAACGTCACCGGCAGCAAAGACTCCCTCGACATTTGTCTTTGAAGTCTTGCCGTCAGTAATGATGTAACCTTCCTTATCTACTGCAACCCACTGGCTGAAAAGTTCAGAGTT
>JAFVMQ010000130.1 GCA_017506825.1 Bacteroidales bacterium | reverse complement strand
GCCTCCGGCAAAGTCGAGCTTGCTCAGATCCGCCATGGATGCAACCACAATGCAGAATATATATATGAAATACATTCCGATGTCATAGCTGTATTTCATGTTGTGGATCTTCTTGATGAAGGAGCAGCCGATTCCCAATGTGGTAAGCATGAGGATGAATATGGTCATGAACATGCTTTCAGGAAGGAGCAGGGCTACGCCTGCGGAAATACCAACGATCAGAATTGTCAGTCCGAGCAGTTTTGCCGTGTATGCAATGCCGATGCGGGTAAAGAAACCTTTGACCGGTTTCTTGTTTTCCTTTTCCATCTCGGCTTTGATTGCAGCCTCATCCTTTTGACTGAAGTTTCCCAAGTTGTGCGGCAGGAATTTTCTGAACAGCCGGATTCCTATTGTAAGAAGGAATGACAGGTAAAGAAAACTGACAAGAATGTCATATGAGTTTATCAGGATGTATGCTTCATCATTGACTCCAAGCATTGTCTTCAATGCTGCCAGATTGATTGTTCCTCCTGTATATACGCCTGTCAGCATGCCTCCGATCTTTGCGCCCTCAGGCAGGTTGCGTCCGAAGATCAGGTAGCCTATGACAACAGCGGTTGCTACTGATATCATTCCGGTTACAAGGGCAAGGATCTGTGATCTGGCACCTTTCATATTGAATGTGCATCCGTAAAGCATCAGAGGGATTGCCAGAGGTACCATGGCGTTTGACAGAAGTTCCTGAACTGCAGGCAGTTGCTTTGGCATGAGACCTATGTTGCCTATTATGATGCCCAGTCCGTACAGCAGGAGTACGGGACCTATCTTTCCGAGGAAGCTGAACTTCCTGCATAACCATAATACGACTGTGGGCAGTAGGCAGAATCCTGCTATCAGTATGATCCAGTTGAGAATTTCCATTTCGGTGTTGGCTTTAGCAATGCCAAAGTTAGTAAAATTTTTAAAATAATATCCGCTTTTACTATTATGACAAAATGTCAGTTTTTCTCCGTTGGCACTTTGTTTGTCGAAAGATAACTCCGTCCCCGAGGAGCGAACCCTTGATGTCATCCTGAGGAGCGTAGCGACGTGAGGATCTACTGAATGAAACAACAAATACAATATAATATGATCAGACCATTAGCAGACAGAGTTGTCATCGAGCCAAAGGCGGCCGAGACACAGACAGCATCAGGACTTTATATTCCTGACACAGCAAAGGAAAAACCGCAGCAGGGTACAGTAGTGGCTGCCGGTCCCGGAAAGAAGGACGAACCGATGGAAGTAAAGGTCGGTGATGTAGTTATCTACGGCAAATATGCAGGTACAGAGGTTTCGGTTGAGGGTAAGGATTACCTTATCATGAAGCAGTCGGATATTTTAGCAATTTTCTAACGTCATCCCCGACGTGATCGGGGATCTGAAACAAAATTAAAAATGGCAAAGGAAATTAAATTCAATATTGACGCTCGCGCCAAGATGAAGGAAGGCGCTGATGCTCTTGCAGATGCAGTAAAGGTAACCCTCGGACCTAAGGGTCGTAATGTGGTTATCGCAAAGAAGTTCGGTGCACCTCAGGTGACCAAGGATGGTGTGACAGTAGCAAAGGAGATCCAGCTCGAGGACCAGTTTGCAGATATGGGCGCACAGATGGTGAAGGAAGTTGCTTCAAAGACCAACGAGCAGGCTGGTGACGGTACAACTACAGCAACTGTTCTTGCTCAGGCAATCATCAATGTCGGTCTCAAGAACGTTACTGCCGGTGCGAATCCTATGGACCTCAAGAGAGGTATCGATAAGGCTGTAGCTGCAGTCGTAGAGAGCCTTCGTGAGCAGAGCCAGGAAGTAGGAGAGGACTACGCGAAGATCGAGCAGGTTGGAACAATCTCTGCCAACAACGATAACTATATAGGCAAGCTCATAGCTGATGCCATGTCAAAAGTCAAGAAGGACGGAGTGATTACCGTTGAAGAGGCTAAGGGTACAGAGACCGAAGTGAAAGTCGTTGAGGGCATGCAGTTCGACAGAGGTTACATCTCTCCTTACTTCATGACAAACGGCGACAAGATGGAGGCCGTTCTCGATACTCCATACATCCTTGTCACTGACAAGAAGATTTCTACCATGAAGGATCTTCTTCCTGTTCTCGAGCCTATCGCAAGAGAAGGAAAGTCTCTCCTTATAGTTGCTGAAGATGTTGATGGCGAGGCTCTTACAACTCTCGTGGTGAACAAGCTCCGCGGTACACTCAAGATCGCAGCAGTAAAGGCTCCGGGCTTCGGTGACCGTCGCAAGGAGATGCTTCAGGATATCGCTGTCCTTACAGGCGGTATGGTGATTTCAGAGGAAAGAGGATTCAGCCTTGAGAACACAACTCCTGACATGCTCGGAAAGGCAGAGAAGGTCGTCGTTACAAAGGACAATACGACAGTAGTGAACGGTGCTGGTGCCGCTGAAGCAATCCAGGAACGTGCAGATCTCATCCGCAAGCAGATCGAGACAACAACTTCTGATTACGATCGCGAAAAGCTTCAGGAGCGTCTCGGAAAGCTTGCCGGTGGTGTTGCTGTACTTTATGTAGGTGCTGCTACAGAGGTCGAGATGAAAGAGAAGAAGGACAGGGTAGAGGATGCACTCAGCGCAACACGCGCAGCTGTCGAGGAAGGTATTGTTCCTGGCGGTGGAGTAGCCTATATCCGTGCATCAGAGGCTATAAAGGATCTTAAGGGTGCCAACGAGGATGAGACTACAGGTATCCATATCGTTGCCCGCGCTATCGAAGAACCGCTCCGTCAGATCGCTGCCAATGCAGGCGTCGAGGGAAGTGTGATCATCAACAAGATCCGTGAGGGACAGGGTGATTTCGGTTACAATGCCCGTACTGACGAGTATGTGAACATGTTTGAGGCTGGCGTTATCGATCCTACCAAGGTGTCTCGCGTTGCTCTTGAAAACGCAGCTTCGGTTGCAGGAATGTTCCTGACTACCGAGTGTGCGATTGTAGACCTTCCTGAACCTGCTGCAGCTCCGGCTATGCCTGCAGGCGGAATGGGCGGCATGATGTAGGATTCCAGTTCTTCCAACAAACTGAATCCAGTTTCTCAAAGAACCTGAATCCAGTTTCTCAAAAACCGGCTGTGGTCCGGCGAAGCAGAAAATTTAGGGAGATGCTTCGCCGGACCACAGCCGATTTTTGTCCCATCCTTCCAGCCTTACTTTCTTTGTGCCGGCGATGCAGTGTTTCCTGAAAATAAAAAGCGGTAACCAGATTCTGATTACCGCTTTTCAGCTATAAGAAACCCTCAAGGGTGATACTTTCTTTATGAAAGCTTGTTGATGTAAACTGCAATTCCGCTCTTGAGGTTTGCAGCCTTGTTCTTGTGGATAACGCCGATCTTTGCAAGCTTGTCGATCATTGCGTAAACCTTAGGTGCATTAGCCTCTGCTGCTGCCTTGTCTGATGTGTTGCGAATCGCACGAATTGCGTTTCTTGTAGTCTTTGCATAATACTTATTATGCAATCTGCGCCTCTCGCTCTGGCGATAGCGCTTTTCTGCTGAAGCGTGGTTTGCCATTGTTCTTATTTTTTATATTTTTCCGGTAGTCGGTAGGGGAATCGAACCCCTCTTGCAAGAATGAAAATCTTGAGTCCTAACCGATAGACGAACCGACCAAACTTGCCATCTTTTACAAATGGGAGTGCAAAGGTAAGAAAAGTTTTTAAACTGACAAATTATTTTGCAAACTTTCTTAAAATTACTTCTCTTTATTCCACTCAAACGAGTATATGACTGACTCTACCTGACGTAGATACTGCCTTTTGTCATATTTCGGAGCATATACCCATGCCTGCAGGACGATGACGTCCTTGCCGTCCTGGCTGTAGAAGGCGTGAGAGACGAAAGGTCCTCCCATGTAGTCGTTGTATACTTCCCAAAGTCCTCTGATTTCAGCAAACTCAAGTCCCTTGTATCTCTGGTATTCAATAGATGGGGTCAGGAAGTCGCTGATCATCATATATGTGTTGTCGAACATGCCGGGAACGTTGTTCTTGAGCATTTCATCACTGTTTTCAACAAGGCTTTCAAGACTGAGCATCTGTTCTCCCTCTACTACAGGGTACTTGTAAATGAATATACCCTGGGTTACGTGCTGGATGGCATATTCGATCCAGACAAAGTCGCTTGTCTTCTTCTTGAGCTGATAGCCGGACGGGAAATGAGGTGAGCCTCCGAATATTTCCCTGACCACAGGTGCAAGTTTCACCTCCTCATATTTTTTAGTATTGGATATGATGCGGTCGCGTTCTGCCTGCTCGATAGCCAAAGCCATTTTTCTGCTGTTCTCTTCGATAAGAGTTACAGCGGTTTCTGCATTAGGAGCATTGACATTGATTACCGTCTGCGGGGCTGCCCAGATATCTTTCCTGAACACCACTCCCGGTTCTACTACTGAAGAGTTGATGTTAAGCAGGATGATGTTTCTGTGTACCTTGAACATATTGGTGAATGCAGACTGAGGTACATTTACAAGACTGAAGAGAGGTTCGCGCTGCGGGAGGAAAGGAGTGTCACCTGCGAGAGAATCCCGGAGTACAGTTCCGACTGCACCTTCCCAATCACCCTGGTCGATCACTACGATTACTTCACCAGCCTTACCGGTTATGTTAGGCATTAGCGCTTTCTTTGTCTTTGCGCTGTTGCATGCGCTGAGTGCGATGATTGCTGTCAATGCAGCTGCCATGTATCTGATTATCCGTTTCATATGTTTTGAGTTTAAAATAATCGTGCTATGTCATTGCCGAAAGCAAGGAACATGAGACCGAACAGGAGAAGCATTCCTATAAGTTGTGTTATGTAAAGGAAGTTGTCGCTCGGTTTCTTGCCTGTTATCATCTCATATATTGTAAATACTATATGTCCGCCGTCAAGTGCGGGAATCGGCAGCAGGTTCATTACTCCGAGCATGATCGACAGGAGTGCGAGAATGCTGATGAAACTGTACCAGTCCCATGCAGACGGGAATATCTGTCCGATTGCGATGAAACTGCCTACTGACTTGTAGGCTTCCGTACTAGGAGTGAATACCAGCTTGAGGTCCTGCAGGTAATCTCCTATGGAAGTGAAGGTCTTGACAAATCCTGCCGGTATTGCGGAAAGAATGCTGTATTCCATTGTCTTGACCTGCGGAGAAGTCAGGAATACTCCCAGCCTTCCGGTAGAATCCACCTGGATATCCATTGCCACTGTATCTGCCCCTCTCAATACGGAGGCTGCAATGCTTTCTCCTTTATGTGCCTCCAATATCGGCCATGCATCCTGGACATAAGGGATTTCATATGTATCCAGTCCTATTATCCTGTCACCTTGCAAAAGACCGGATCCGCTGTTGACCGAGCCCTCTGCAACGGAATGTATTGTGAACGGTCTCGCAAGATCGAACATCAGCGGCGAGTTCAGCATCTCTCCGATCCTGCTGTGGTCGATATAGATGTCAAGAGTGTCCCCGTCGCGGAGGATGGTTGCCTTTTCTGCCGTCCTCCTCACCATGTCTGCCTGCAGAAGTGCGAAATTCTCAGGTTCATAATCGTCAAACCTGATTATATGGTCTCCGTTGCGGAAGCCCATGTCGTAGGCGAGTTCATTTACATAGATGCAGCTGCCTTCGTTGCTTATATAGCTTTCGCCCCATCCTGCCAGCATGCTTATGTACAGGATTATGGCGAGAATGAAGTTGAACAGGACTCCTCCTGCCATTACGAGAAGTCTCTGCCACGCCGGCTTGGTCCTGAATTCCCATGGCTGGGCCTCGTTCTGGAGATATCCGGTATCCATGGATTCATCTATCATTCCGGCTATCTTGCAGTAGCCTCCCAGCGGGAGCCAGCCGATGCCGTATTCGGTTTCAAGGTCCTTTCCTTTAGGGAACAGGCGCGAAAACCATCCAGTCTTTGTACTGAGAAGCTTCGTTCCTCCTGCATCAAAGAACAGAAAGAATTTGTCTACTCTGATGCCGAACATCTTTGAGAACGTGAAATGTCCCAGTTCGTGCACGAGTATCAGTATGGACAGGGCAAGAATGACCTGAAGTATCTTTATGAGTACAATCATTTTACGTGTTTAGAATGATTTTCTTCCTGCTGTCCTGTCGATGATCTCGCATGCCTTTCTGAAAGCCTCTTCGTTGGAGCGGAAGATTGTGTCAAGGTCAGGCTCCGCTACAAATTCCGCACCATCCATGCATTCCTGGACAATATCAGTGATATCGTAGAAACCTATCCTTTCCTGAAGGAAGGCTGCGACTGCCGCTTCGTTCGCTGCATTCATGATACATGCCATGTTTCCGCCCTTTTCCAGGGATAAATATGCCAGTTTCAGGGCAGGGAACTTCTCCATGTCCGGTTTTGAGAATGAGAGGTTGCCGAGTTCTGCAAAATTGAGCTTGCGGTTGTTCAAAGGAAGTCTGAAAGGATAGCTGAACGCAAACTGGATCGCTTCCCTCATGTCCGGATGTCCCATCTGGGCGATTACAGATCCGTCGGCATATTCGATCATGGAGTGGATGATGGATTCAGGATGGACGACAACTTCAATCTTTTCTCCCGGAGTGCCGAACAGCCACCTGGCTTCGATGATTTCCAGTCCCTTGTTCATCATCGTTGCGGAGTCTATCGTGATCTTGCTCCCCATGCTCCAGTTCGGGTGGTTCAAGGCCTGTGCCCTTGTTGCCTTCGCTATGTCTTTGCGGTTCCATGTGCGGAAAGGTCCGCCGGATGCGGTGAGGTGAATCTTTTCGATAGGTGCTCCGGCCGACCCCATCAGACACTGGAAGATAGCCGAATGTTCTGAATCGACAGGAAGGATGCGGGCATTGTGCTTTGCCGCAAGGCCCATCACGATCTTTCCCGCCGCCACAAGAGTCTCCTTGTTTGCGAGGGCAATGGTCTTTCCTGCTGTCACAGCTGCAACTGTAGATGACAGTCCGCTGAATCCCACCATGGATGTCAGGACGATATCGATGTTGTCTCCTGTAACCAGGTCGCACACCGATTGCATACCTGAAAATACCTTTATATAATGTGGCTCAAGGGCTTCCTTGACTTCCTGATACTTGTCGTCGTTGCATATCACGACAGCATTTGCATCGAATTCGATAGCCTGCTGGATCAGCAGTTCCGAACTGTTGTTTGCTGTCAGGAGTTCGACTTCAAAAAGGTCTCTGTGCTGGCTGATGACGTCAAGAGCCTGTCTTCCGATAGAACCTGTCGATCCGAGGATAGCTATATGTCTTTTTTCCATTATGGATATGTTCTTTAGAATTTGATGTATAATGAAGGGTCGACTGTTTCTCCCTTATGCCATAATTCGAAGTGCAGATGCTCTCCGGTGGTGAGCTCGCCTGTGCTTCCGACAAGGGCTATAGGAGAACCTGCTGTAACCTTGTCGCCTGTATTCTTCAGTATCTTTTCATTATGTTTGTAGATTGATACGATGTCTCCGTCATGCTGGAGATGGATGGTGTATCCGGTTTCGTCATTCCAGCCGGCGAAAATCACGGTGCCGTCAAGGGTTGCCTTTACTACTGTGCCTGCAGGAGCCGTGATGTCCATGTACGGGTGGATGGCAGGATCGTAGCCTTGCGAGATTACACCTTTGAGAGGAGTGAAGAAGTGCATTCCTTCGATAGGGAGATCCCTTCTTCCTCTTTGTGAGATTCCGAACTGTTCCTCTTCCCTGACATGCTGCCTCAGAAGCGAATCTTGACGGACCAATGCTTCCATATCGATGTCCTTGTCTGCATATGAGCCTGCAGCATTGATCAGACTGTCTATCTTTAAAGGTTCTTCTCCTTCAATTGCTCTTCTGAGGTTTTCGGAATACAGCTCCCAGCGGAGTATGACTCTTTCGAGAGAGTCTATAGTGATGACATTCTGGATAGCGGCTCTTTTGGATCTTGCGTCAGGGTATCCCGGGATGAAAGTCTTCACCGGAGTATATGCTATGACTGAATAAATGGCAGCGCAGAGCACTACGAATATGGTTATTATGGTTATGAAGAAGCTTGTTCTGGTGAAATGCAGGGTGACAAGCTGCTTGTGGGTCTTGTCATCCATAAACGCCAGACGGAAGCTGTTGCTTTTCTTTTCTCTTGTTCTATTTGCCATAAATACTTTTTTATTAGTAACTTTGCACCTTAATGGACAGGATTATTGGCATAGATTACGGTAGGAAACGTGTCGGAGTCGCAGTGAGCGATCCGCTCGGAATCTTTGCATCTGCACTGGAAACGGTACATTCTGCAAAGATAATAGATTATCTTAAAAAATATGCTGAAAGTGAGAATGTCGTACGCTTTGTCGTCGGTTATCCGGTCAATATGGACGGTCGTCCGTCTGAAGCGGCAAAGGATATTGACATTTTCCTGAAGCATTTGAAGAAGGCGTTTCCGGATATCCCGGTCGATCTTGAAGATGAACGCTTTACTTCCGTACTGGCCCACCGTGCCATGATAGACGGCGGGATGAAGAAACAGGACAGGATGAAGAAGGAGTCTGTCGACAAGATCAGCGCTGCCATAATCCTGCAGAGCTGGATGGATCGAACCATGTCATCCCGAGGAACGAAGTGACGTGGGGATCGTTTAATGATAAACAACAGAATCATGATATTGCCAATTTATTTATACGGATCAGAGGTCCTCAGACGCGAGAACGAAGAAGTCGACCTCTCGGACAAGGAAGGAATCCTCAAGCTTCTTGAGGATATGAAGGAAACATTGAAGGTGGCGGACGGATGCGGTCTCGCGGCCCCTCAGGTAGGTGTCAACAAAAGGGTAGTCATTGTCGACGGAAGGGATCTTTCGGAGTCATATGACTATCTCAAGGACTTCTTCAGGGTTATGATAAACCCTGTGGTTCTTGAAGAAAGCGAAGATACATGCGAGTATTCGGAGGGTTGTCTCAGCGTTCCCGGAATCTATGCGGAGGTTACAAGACCGTCAAAGATCAAGGTCGAGTACTATGACGAGAACCTTCAGAAGGTTGTGGAAGAGTTTGACCGTTTCGGCTGCCGTATGGTCCAGCACGAGCTTTCGCACCTTGAAGGTAATCTCTTTGTGGACAATGTTTCTCCTATCCGCCGCAAGATGATCGCCCGCAAGCTTCAGGCCATATCAAAGGGCGCAGTTCAGACACGCTATAAATCAAAAAGATAATGGGAGCTTTTCATGCCTATGACATCAGGGGAATCTACAATGTGGATTTTGATAAGGAGGTAGCTTACAAGGTAGGTTATTTTCTCCCTGAACTGCTTTCTGCGGACAAGGTTCTTGTCGGCAGGGATGCAAGAGTTTCTTCTCCGGAGATACATGAATATCTTTTGAAAGGAATCACTGATGCCGGTGCCGATGTTTATGACATAGGACTCAGCACAACTCCTATGGTGTATTTCGGTACTGCAAACTATGGCTTCAAGGCTTCCGTACAGATAACGGCATCCCACAATCCTGCAGAGTACAATGGTCTCAAGGTTTCCCGTGAGAACGCACTTCCTGTAGGTCTGGATACAGGTCTGGGTCAGATAAAGGAGTGGGTTGAAGGCGGTCGTGAATGTGTCCCGGCAGCTGTCAAAGGACAGGTCCGTCCGATGGATATAAAGGCTGATTATCTTGCCTTCCTTCTCAAATATAAAGGGGACTGGAGCGGTCTGAAGATAGCTATGGATGTTTCTAACGGTATGGCATCTCTCTTTGTCCGTGATATTTTCGGTGATTCTCCTTCATATATTTACGAAGAGATGGACGGAAGCTTCCCTAACCATGAGCCGAATCCTCTTGTCCAGAAGAATGTCGAGGCTCTTAAGAAGCTTGTGGCGGAAACAAGCTCAGATATCGGAGTGATCTTTGACGGAGACGCTGACCGTGTCATGTTTGTGGACGAGAACAGCCGTTTCATTTCGCCGGACCTGATGATAGCCGTGCTCGGACATTATTTCCTCGAGGAGAGGGGAGAGAAGGGATATATCCATCAGGATATCCGCAGTTCGAAGGCAGTAGGCGAGTATCTCGCTCCGATGGGCGGAATCATGAATACATGGAGGGTCGGTCGTGCATATGCCGCTTTGAAGCTGCGTGAGATCGATGGTGTATACGGTGGTGAGCTTGCAGGTCATTATTATTTCCGTGACTTCTTCTATTCTGACAGCGGTCTGCTTGCTGCAATCCTCATTCTTAATGTGGTAGCAAAGATGAAGGCTCAGGGCGTAAGCCTCAGCCAGCTTATCGCCCGTATCGAAAAATATCAGAATTCCGGTGAAATCAACTTCCGTATAGAGGATAAGAAGGGTGCAATGGATGCGGTGCGTGACTATTTCATGTCGACAGAGCAGTCTACCGCTTACATGGACTTCGACGGCTATCGTGTGGAATTCCCTGAGTGGTGGTTCAACATCAGACCTTCGAATACAGAACCGTACCTCCGTTTCCTCTGTGAAGCAACCTCTGCGGAGCTTCTCGAAGAGAAAGTGGCTATGGTAAGGAAAATACTTACAGAACAGTTTGGCGCAAAATAATAGATGAGAATAAAGACGAATAAGATACTTTTAACACTTATTATGGTCTGTGTGTCCGGTTTTCTTCCGACTCACAGACTATATTCCGCTACCCCCTTGAGGATTGACACCATGCGTACGCATATAGTCATTCCCCGTCCCGCATACGAGTCTCTGCCGACTCCGTTGTTCAGGTCTCCGTCAGATCCGATCGACACGTTGGATACTGTCAATGAGCATATCAAGGTCATCCTTTTCGGTGACAACACATGGAAGTATTACAAGACTCCTGAGTATCAGAGTGTGGCTGACGTCTTCAGTGAGAATTGGACCGAGAATGTTACAAATCCATACGGAGTGCAGCAGGTCGATCTTCCTTCGTCGTGGTCTATCTGGCTTGTAGACAGTCTTGACCAGTACCATTGTCCTTTTATAGGCGATATCCATCCGCGCGGCAAGTTCGGTCCGAGACGCGGACGACGCCATCAGGGTGTCGATCTCCCTCTTAAGGTCGGAGATCCTATTTATGCTACCTTTACAGGCAAGGTCAGGATGTCGAAATATATGGGAGGCTTCGGTAACCTTGTCGTCATAAGGCATGAAAATGGTCTTGAGACCTTCTATGCCCATCTTTCGAAGAGGAATGTCGAGGTCGGAGACTGGGTGAATGCCGGTGATGTGATCGGACTCGGTGGTTCATCGGGACGCTCAACCGGTCCTCATCTTCATTTCGAGACAAGATACAAAGGCTTTGCTTTCGATCCTCAGTGGCTGATCGATTTCAAGACAGGAGAACTCCGTCATCGTCTCTTCGTTCTGAAGAAGAAATACTTCAACATCTACAGCAACTATGAGCAGGATTTTGAAGATGAGATGAAGAACCATGAGGAAGATGAGGCAGAGGATGCAGAAAGAGCTGCCATGAAATTCTATACGGTCCGTTCGGGTGACACCCTCAGCAAGATCGCAAGAAACAACGGTACGACAGTCAAGGAACTCTGCCGCCTCAACGGCATCAACCAGAACGCAACACTCCGCATCGGCAAGAAACTCCGTGTAAGGTAGGTTACTCCACCCTGGTGCAGATGAGGGTGGCGGATGTTACCGAGACGACTTTGACGGTGCAGTAGTCGCCGGCTTTTTCTCCGCGGCTCGGGAATACGCACATCTTGTTGCTGCTGGCTCTTCCACAGAGCTCGTCAGGATTCTTCTTTGACGGTCCTTCTACAAGCACCTTCAGTGTCTTGCCGATCTCTTTTTCATTGCTCTTGAGGCTCATCCTGCCCTGCAGGGCTATGATTTCATTGAGCCTTTCGGTCTTCAGACTGTACGGGATGTCGTCCGGGTACTTGCGCGAAGCAAGGGTGCCTGGACGTTCCGAATATGCGAACATGAACGCGGAATCGAAGACCACCTTCTCCATGAGTGTGAGAGTATCCTTGTGGTCCTGTTCTGTTTCGCCGCTGAAGCCTGCGATCACGTCTGTGGTTATGCCGCAGTCCGGAATGACGCTTCTTATCTTTGCGACTCTTTCGAGGTACCATTCGCGGTTGTACTTCCTTCTCATCTTCTCAAGCATGATGCTGCTGCCCGACTGTACCGGGAGGTGGATGTGCTTGCAGATGTTCTCATACATCGCCATGGTATAGATCACCTCGTCGCTGATGTCTTTAGGATGGGATGTTGAGAATCTGACACGGAGTTCCGGGCTGATCTTTGCCACCATCTCGAGGAGCTGGGCGAAATTCACGACCCTGTCTGCTTCCTTGTCACCTTTCCATAAGTATGAATCCACATTCTGACCGAGGAGAGTCACTTCCTTGTATCCGTTGTCGAAAAGAGTCTGAGCTTCCTTGACAATTGTGTAAGGGTCGCGACTTCTTTCCGCGCCTCTCGTATAAGGTACGACGCAGTAAGAACATACGTTGTTGCATCCGCGCATGATCGATATGAAGGCAGATACTCCGTTCTTGTCAAGTCTTACAGGAGCGATATCCGCATATGTCTCTTCGTGAGACAGGAGTACGTTTATCTGCGGGCTTTCAGGAGTGATTGCCTTAAGTAATTCAGGAAGATTCCTGTATGAATCCGGACCCGCAACAAGGTCTACAGCCTCAAGAAGCTTGTCCTTGAGCCTTTCCGCCATACATCCTACGATTCCGATTATGACATTCTCTCTTTTCTTCTTCTGAATCTTGAACTGGTCGATTCTTCCCCAGATCCTCTGCTCGGCATTGTCTCTGATGGAGCAGGTGTTTGCAAGTATAACCGATGCCTCCTCGATGTTTTCTGTCAATGCATATCCTGCATCCTGAAGTATCGAAAGGATTACTTCGCTGTCATTGACATTCATCTGGCATCCGTATGTTTCTATATACACCTTCGGTCTTGAAGGGTCGATGATCGGTCTTATAGTGTTTGTTGTCATATATGCACTTTTTCTATAACCTCGCAAAGATAGGATTTTTCGACGAATATAGTTATCTTTGCGAATAGCTAAAATTATTTATAGTGAGAAGCGGATTGCATAAATTGTTGATTGTCTTTCTTTCTGTTCTTGTCCTTTCGTTCAGCGGATGTAAAGGTATAAGAAAGGTGAAGGACATCAAGGTGACTTCAGTAAAGATTGAAGCTATTTCCCCTCAAGGGCTTACGGCTCTTGGTGTATACCTTGCGGTCAGTATAGATAATCCGGCGCTTCAGATAGGTCTGGAAGATATTGAGGGGGCATTAAAGCATTCTGGCAAGGTTCTTGGTAGGGTGACCGTCGATCCTTTCATCATCCAGGCAAGATCGGCTGAAACATATCATCTGAGAGCCGTAGTCAAGATCGGCGAAGATGCGACATTACGAGATCTTCTGATGCTTACTGACATGGCGCAACTGTATGAATGCACTTTGGATGTTTCAGCCAAGCCCCGGCTCAAGAGCGGACTGGCTGCCCCGATAACTGTTAAGGATATTCCTTTGAAGAAACTTTTGGAAAGTAACTGAAATGAGAAAAATTAAGGTTCTGATTATTTCTTTGATATTGTCCGTGCTTTCCGGACAAATACTTTTTGCACAGCAGAATGCAGATACCCCGAAAGGGTATGTTATAACTGATTCAGTCATATACAGACCTGCAGCGGCGGTGGATACTCTTCTCGCAGGTAAGGATATATTCCATGTCATGCCTTCCAGAGATGCAGGGGCTGATGCTGGCGTTGTCATCCACCAGACTCCGGATGTGGAAGCTGCTGTCCGCAGACAGATTGCCTCAAATGCTGAAAGACAGCTTAACGGATTCAGAGTCAGGATATTCTTCGATAATAAGCAGACGGCTCGAGTGGAGTCGGAAGAGACATTGAAGCGTTTTGAAAGCCTTTACCATGATGTTGTGGCATACAGGACTTATGCGAATCCGTATTTCAAGGTTACAGTCGGTGATTTCAGGACAAAGTCTGAGGCTGTGCAGTTTCTCGAAAGGATAAAGAAAGATTTCCCGAGTGCATTCGTGGTCAGAGAGAACATCGAATATCCGGTAGCAGATAAGGAGAATGCGTATATCACTGATACTGTCAGGGTAATGCGTAAGATCTCCCAGGCATTATAGTTATTGAAAGTTAGTAGGTATTATGTTAAAGCAGGGTTTAGAACTGAAGCAGACTCAGAAGCTTTCTCCGCTTCAGATCCAGACGATAAAGCTGATCGAGCTTCCTATACAGGAACTGGAACAGCGTATCCGTAAGGAGCTGGAGGAGAATCCTGTTCTGGATGAGGATCTGCCGAAAGAGTCCGAGGAGGGAGAGGCTCCGAGAGAAGTCTCTTTGTCGGAATATAAGGAAGACGATTCCATTCCAAGTTATCGTCTGAGATCGGACAACTACAATTCCAAGGAAGAACGGCCGCAGTACAGCACATTTTCCGTAAAGGAAAGCTTTACCCAGAGTCTGCAGGAGCAGCTTGGTTATCGTAATCTTACGGAACATCAGTATGCTGTCGCATCCTTCATCATCGGAAGCCTCGACGATGACGGATATCTCCGTAGAAGCATTGACAGTATTGTCGATGACCTGTCATTCAGAGCAAACGTAGAGACAGACGAACAGGAGGTTCTCGATATGCTGAAGATCGTGCAGGAATTCGATCCGGCAGGAGTCGGAGCGAGGGATCTTCGCGAATGTCTTCTTCTCCAGATCAGGCTGTGCAGGAAGACCCCGGAAGTCGAGATTGCTACAAAGATCCTCAAGTCATACTTCAACGAGTTCACCAACAAGCACTTCAACAAGATCATGCAGCGTATGAATCTTACGGAAGAAGAGCTCAAGGCTGCAATGGCGAAGATTCTCAAGCTTAATCCGTCGCCTGGAGGACAGATAGACGATTCCTATACCGACCAGGCCCAGCAGATAGTGCCGGATTTTCTGCTTGAGTACAGGGATGGAGAACTTCTTCTGTCAATGCCTCGCTTCTCAGTTCCGGAACTCAAGGTAAACAGGAAGTATGCTGATATCCTGATTGAAGCGGCTAATTCATCTGAAAGGGAAAAGAAGGAAGCGGCTGCATTCGTAAAGAAGAAGCTTGATTCGGCAAAGTGGTTTGTCGAGGCGATAAAGCAGAGGCATAACACCCTGTCCAATACGATGCAGGCCATTGTAGATTATCAGAGAGAGTATTTTATAGACGGAGATGAAAGCCACCTCAAGCCGATGGTTCTGAAAGATATTGCTGAAAAGACAGGATTCGATATCTCGACTATCTCAAGAGTCGTCAACAGTAAATATATAGAGACCCACTTCGGAATATACTCGTTGAAATACTTTTTCTCTGAGGGTCTGGAGAATCAGGACGGAGAAGAAGTCTCTACACGCGAACTGAAGAAGGCGCTTCAGGATTGTGTGGACAATGAGAACAAGCATAAACCTCTTACTGATGATGAACTTGTCGACAAGATGACTGAAAAGGGCTATAAGGTAGCCCGTCGTACGATCGCCAAGTATCGTGACCAGCTTGGAATCCCGAAGGCAAGGCTTAGAAAGGAACTTTAAGATTTATTTTTAGCTGTATAAGATTTATTTTAGTATAAAGAAAAAGAAAAATCCGCTGTTGTCTTACATTAAAACAACAGCGGATTTTTTCGTATTGCATAGATTTGCAGCATGAAACTGAAAGATTTATGTGAAGACGACAGACCGAGGGAGAAACTGGTCGCAAAAGGACCCTCAGCCCTCAGCAATGCCGAACTGCTGGCAATAATGCTGCGTACCGGTACAGGAAAGATGAATGTTGTTGATGTGGCTCGTGAGCTTCTCAAGTCTGCTGAGGGACGGTTGAATGCTATTGCCGGGATGTCGATGGAAAAGCTGTGTTCCATCGACGGCATTGGTCCCGGAAAAGCCGTGACCATAGCGGCGGCCTTTGAACTCGGGCGGCGGAGTTCGTCAGAGCAGATAATCCATGACAGGAATGCGGTATCTTCTCCGAAAGATGTTTTCAGGATGATGCTCCCGATAATGCGCGGGCTTGACCATGAGGAATGCTGGGCGGTCTTTCTGAATAGAGCGAATTATGTTCTTGGCAAGGAACGGATGAGTGCAGGGGGCATGGATTCCACTGTCATTGATACGAAGGCTGTCATACGCCGTGCATTGGAGCGGAAGGCATGCGGTGTCATACTTGTCCATAACCATCCTTCCGGCAGTGCCATGCCCGGTCAGGCAGATATCCGTCAGACAGCAGTTCTGAAAAAGGCGCTTCAGGCTTGCGAGATACAGCTCCTGGACCATGTTGTTGTGGCGGAGGACAGCTGGTACAGTTTTGCTGACGCACAACTTGTGAGTGAAAAATTTTGAATTGGGCTAAAATAAGAATATCTTTGTAAGGATATAAAAACCTCAAGTCATGAAAATTGTAAATCTTGGTCAGAAGAATTCTGTCCTTAACAAGTTTGTGGCGCAGATGCGCGATAAGGATATTCAGAAGGACAGTATGCGTTTCCGCAGAAACCTCGAAAGACTCGGAGAAATCTTCGCGTATGAGATCAGCCAGACACTGAATGCATCTCCAAAAGATGTCACGACTCCTCTCGGTATAGCAAGTGTGCCTACATATGACGATAAACTTGTCGTTGCTACCATTCTTCGTGCGGGACTTCCTCTGCACCAGGGTATTCTGAATTTCTTCGATGATGCCCAGAATGCTTTTGTTGCTGCTTACAGGAAGTACGACAAGGGAGAGGGTTTCCATATCGAGATTGAATACGCGAGCACTCCGGATCTCAACGGCAAGGTTCTTATTCTTGCCGATACTATGCTGGCGACAGGTGCTTCTCTTGAAGTCGCACTCAAGAGGCTTTTTGATGAGGGTGAACCTGCCCATACCCACCTCGTATGTCCGATTGCCAGCGCATATGCAGTGGAGTATCTTCAGAAGAACCTTCCGATGGAAAATGTCACTTTGTGGGTGGCTACGATAGACGAGGAGCTTACAAGTCATTCGTATATAGTTCCCGGTCTCGGTGATGCCGGCGACCTCGCCTACGGAGTGAAGAAATAACGGATCATCCCTCCCTGGACAAAAAAAGAGACCGACGATGAATTTCTGTCCGGAGAAAAGGCTTGCATTCCGGACGAAATCCTGAGGGCTTCTCGTTAGCTATGCCTGCTTCGTCCATGAATTTGAGCGTCGGTGCAAGTGTTCCATAAAACTTGTACCGACGGTATCGGAAAGCTTGCAGTTTGACAATAAATCATGAGCGTGGGTACAAGTTTGGAATAATTCTCGTACCGAAGCCAACAACAAATAAT
>JAFVMQ010000129.1 GCA_017506825.1 Bacteroidales bacterium | reverse complement strand
GCCCTTTTCATCCATTCTCTGAAAAGTTCATGCTTGTCTCCGCCAGGGAGAATTGATGCCACAACCTGGTCTGAACTTACGTCCCATGCATCTCCGCCGGTAAGAGGATTGCGCGGATGCCATGAGAACGTAATGACGCCTCCTCTTTCGTGATGAGCTACGGCTGCTGCACGCATGTTGTCGAAATCGTTCTTGTCAAGATTGTGGGTCCAGCCCATTTCGATACCTCCGAGATCCATTCCGAATACTGCCGGATATTTTCCGCTTGCTGCATAAACATCCGATTGTAAGAACTCTGATGCATCATCCTCGAGTTTCCATGAATGGCCGTAGAGATAGTCATCCTGGTGACCGTACATTATCTTTCCTTCTTCAACCAGAGCTGAAAGCTTACCGACAAGGGCATCAGCAGGTGTTTCGACTGACCTTCTGTCAAGAGCCTCTTCTATAGCCTTGGCTGCTGCACTTATGATAGCTGTCGTAGATCTGTCGCAAGCATATACCGAATTCAGTCCCTGCTGCTCCTGTGCAGGATCGCCGCAGTAGTCGTCACCAGGCTGCCAGTAGATGTTGGTTTCAGACTGTCCGGCGAGTCCTCCCCAACCCCAGAAATTCAATCCGGCAAACAGACCCTTTTGCTTGGCAGACTTTACTATACGACCCATCACGTGTCTGTAGTATGCATCTCTTGAGGTGGTAGGTGTACCCTGGGCAAACTGGAAGCCATCACGAGGGAAGCCGAACTCTTCGAGCACTATAGGCTTGCCGTATTTTTCTGCATAAGGCATGTGCATGTCGATATATTCGTCTGTATTCCTTATTGCAAGAGGGAGATTGGTCTTAAGGGTGTTTTCACGCACCCAGTTCCAGTTATAAGGCCAGATATGGATGTTCATATAATCGATGTCCGGACAAGAATGGATCTTTTCGAAAAGGTCCATATCGCCTTCACAACCCCACTTTCCTTCACTTCCCGAAGATACCATATGGTTAGGGTCGAGGGATTTGATCAGAGCGGCTGTCGTCCACATGAAATCTACGAAAGCTTCCCTACCCTCGTCGTCTGACCTGAAACAGCGCGGCTCGTTGCCGATCTGCCAAGAGAAGATGGTCGGATCATCCTTATAAGGCTTTCCTGTCACGGTATTGGTGCGGCTCACGACATGTTTGACATGGTCATAGAAGAGCTGTTTCGCTTTTTCGTTTGTAACGAAGGCAGACACAGCCTCCATGAAAGGCACATAACCGTCGATTGCAGGTATGAGAGCCTTTCCTGCCCCTGCCCACTCAAGATACATTCCGTAACCGCCGGACCACTCCCATGTGTTGTTGATATAAAGGACCGCCTTCATGTTCCTTTCTGCCATTTCAGCAAGGAGATAGTCCAGTCCACGGAAGATAGTATCATTGTAGACACCAGGTTCCTTCTGAAGAGTAGGCATCACCCTGGTAGGAACACCATCAGGTCCGTCACCTCCGACCAGAACACGCAGATTGGTCATACCCAATGCCTTGAGAGTATCAAGCTCAGCTTCGAGGCGGGCCCTGTCTCCTCCTGTGCCCTCGCTTCCAAGAATGGCTCCGTACCAGAAATTGGTTCCCACGAAATGGGATGGATAATCGTCACATACAAACAGACCGTCTTCAACTTTGACAAATGAAGATTCTGAGTTCTGACATGAAGATAGCAATCCTATGGCTACCGCTGTCAGGATAGAAAGAATCCGAGTTATTTTCATAGCAGTGTTATTAATTATAATTCAAAGTTAAATAAAATTCGTTGATTTTGTGTAAGTTTGTAGGAAATCGATATCAAAATGGGAAAAACAGAAAAGACATCCGCAGAACTGTTCGCGGCACAGGCTCTTTCGTCTCAGTTAAGAAAGGAGCTTACCGGAAACATACTGCCCTATTGGATGACAAAGGTATGTCTTCCGGAAGGAGGGTTCATCGGAAGGATAGACGGAGAAGACAATCCCTGTCCGGACGCTCCCGTAGGAAACATCATGACGGCACGCATACTCTGGACATTCGCATCTGCCTACAGGATATTCAGGAACGAGGACTACCTCAAGACCGCTCTTCATGCCAAGAAACTTCTGCTTGAGCGGTTCTACGACAAGGAATTCGGAGGGACATACTGGTCTGTCAGTGCAGACGGAGCTCCGCTCGATACGAAAAAGCAGATATATGCGCTTGCTTTCAGCATCTATGGTCTTGCTGAACTTAACCGCGCCACAGGAGATGCCGAATCCCTCGAATACGCGATAAAGCTGTTCAGGTCGATTGAAGAACAGAGTTTCGATGAAGAGAAAGACGGCTATTTCGAAGCTTTCACCCGCGAATGGAATCCTATCGAAGACATGCGCCTGAGTGACAAGGATGCCAATGAAAGCAAGACGATGAACACACATCTCCATGTGCTCGAAGCATACACCGCCCTATCAAGGGTATGGAAGAATCCTTTGCTGGAAAAGCGTCTGCTCGGTCTGATCGGAATCTTCGAAGACCGAATACTCGGCAGCGACGGACACCTCAGGCTGTTCTTTGACGAGGACTGGAACTGCAGCTACGACATAGTTTCTTATGGACACGACATCGAGGCTTCATGGCTTCTGCACGAAGCTGCGCTGGTTTCAGGCGACCCAGCCGTACTCGAGCGCATCGAAGCGCTTGTTCCGAAGATAGTGGCCGCAGCTGCCGAAGGTTTCTCTGATGAAGGAGGAATGGCATATGAAACCGTCAGCGGAGAAACGGACGGCGACAGGCACTGGTGGGTACAGGCAGAGACAGTCGTCGGCTTCTTCAACCTTTGGGACAGCTTCGGAGAACAGGAAGGACTTGAGAACGCCCTTATGTGCTGGGATTTCATCAAGGCACACATCATAGACAAGGAAAAAGGAGAATGGTTCTGGAGCCTGCGCTCAGACGGAACCGCCAACCGCACTGATGACAAGGCCGGATTCTGGAAATGCCCGTACCATAACGGCCGCATGTGCATGGAAATCATTGAACGTATCAGTCTATAGCTTTGGCGATCAGTGATTCCAGATCCGAGCGGTTCATGGTGCCATCGATGCAGATAAGCTGCGTTTCTATGCCGTCATTGGCTATGAAGACGAAGCTTTCTACTGTATTCGAGTCACCTGCCGTGTACATGCGCAGGTTTTCACCGCTGTCCTTTACCTCCATCAGCAGTTCGTAGTTTCCCCTGCTTATAAAGGTTGTGACTTCCTTGTATAGTTCCGAAGCCAGGGTCTGGTTGCTGACATCCAGCATATAGAAGCCGCTGAACGAACGGATGAGCGGAGCAAGGTCCAGATTCTCGCCATCTCCTGCCTCAACTTCGAGTTCCGGGATCTTTCCGATCAGCTTGAACATTGCCGGCGAGATATAGACTGCCGAGACTCCTTCAGAGTCCGAATACTTGTTGTAAAGGCGCTTGCCTTCCTGTGCTGATGCTCCTGCTGCGATAAGGAGCATTATTGCTATTATGATTATTCTTTTCATTATTTATACATTTGGATCCCCGATCGGGTCGGGGATGACGGTTATTGTCAGGGGGGACGGTTATTGTCGGGGATGACCTTATTCCGAAAAGACGGAGGTTGTCCTGTCTATAATTTCTTCAGATTTTTCAGCCATTGCCAGTCCTCGTCCTATCCCGTCCGACATTCTGGCAAATGCTTTTTCAAGTTCAGCATAAGCAAGATACGGGTCATCGAAAGTGTCCTTCGGTTCTCTTTGCCATCCTGCGATTCCCAAGCCCAGCCCCACGACAAGAACTGCTGCTGCGGCTATGCCTGCCATCTTCATGTTCCGACCTTTTGACTTGTCTTCAAAATAGGTATCGATTATATCAAGAGCCTCAACGTTTTCAGATATCCTCTCTTTGAAACCCTCCGGAACTGAGATGCGTCCGTCCATGGAAACAGCTTCCAGCTGTTCCAGACTTATGTTTTCCATATCCTTCAATGATTTCATAACCTTAGCTTTTGTTTGAGAGTTTTTCTTGCCGTGCTTACCAGCACCCTTACATGTACCTGCGAAAGACCTGTCCTTTCAGATATGTTCCTGTAATCGGCATCTTCAAGTATCATCAGCCTCATCACCTCTGCCTGCTTTTCCGGAAGCTTGTCGATTTCCTGCATTACCTTCTTCAGGATATCTTTTGCAGCAATCTGCCTGTCAGGCGGGGATATTTCCGAACAGCCCCGGTCGTCCGGATACCGGATCCTTCTTACTTCCCGCCGTCGTACCCTGTCTATGCATATGTTCTTGAGAAGGGATATTCCGTATGCAGCGGGATTATGAAGGTCCTTCAGGCTGCCACGCAACTTCCAGAGCTTCAGATACAGTTCCTGTACTGCGTCTTCCGCGTCCTGCTCCGATTCGAGCAGATACCAGGCGACCCTGTAGAACCGTTCCGAAAGCGGCAGCCATATGTTCCTGAAGTCCTCCATTAATCCATTTCTATGATATCAGCTATTCTTTCCATGCTTATCTCACCGAAAAGGCAGACGAGGGCACAGTCCTCTGGAACGTATATGATGATATCATCTATACTATCCCCTTTATCAGAAGATGTTCCGTAGATATTTACAGTTTCACCATCATCCTTGGCTTCGAGTATCTTTTCCGCTCCGTCCAAAATGATTCCGACCTTCTCCGTAAATTCTTTCCGGATTGAAATGTCAGCTCCGGCATACTCCACGACAATCACCTTATTCAAGCCGTCAAGAACCTTGAGAGCTTCCTTGTCTTCCGGACTATCGGCAGATGCCTTGGCAATGATCCTGACCAGCCCCAGTCCGAAACTACCTACCGAAACTATGTCGAAACCTTCTTTCTTGCTGTATTCCCTAACAAGGCTTGTCAATCCTCCCGGATAGGTCTGTTTCTTTCTGGACGACGCATCAACCGGCATTCCTGTCATAAGTGCAAATATCAGCACTATTGCAATAATCCTTTTCATGTCTGATCTATTAAGTTATTTCGAGCGCTCACTATAACAGACGCATCGTCCGGGAATCTGTTAAAGAAATTCGGGATTATTTAAACCCGTTATATTCAAAGTATTGACCTACAATTACTTACAGAAGGTGCGTGCCGCCAATGGGGAGCACGCACCTTTTGTATATTGCTGACTTTCAGTGTTTTACATATTACATTACAGCGGAGATGTAATCTACAACCTTGATGAGGTCCTGAGGATTCTTCCACTTGATACCGTTTGCCTTCAGGAACTCTGAAAAAGCCTTCTTGTCCACTCCGTCAAGATCTGTAACACTCTTCTTGTTCGCCTGAACCTGTCTGCTTTCTATCACCATATATATGGTCTTGGTAACAGGAAGCTCCTCTGCCTCGTTCTTGATGCTGAGAAGATCTTCGTAGACATTTGTAACAAGGTAGCCGTAGTTTCCGATATTCTCATCGTAAGAGAAACCCTTTGCAGCATTTGACAGCGAACCGCCGTAAGCTCCGTCGTTCCTGACTACTGCCGAATAGTTAGCAAGTGTTTCCTGAACCACAAATCCTCCTTCGGACTGAGCAAGAATCTCCATCATCTTGCCTCCGACATTAAGCAAGGTCTTATCTCCGATAATGAGCTGATAGACTCCGACAGTCGAAGTTTCGCCGATATTGCCATTGTCGACAATATGCAATGCGCCTAATCCAAGGTGGATATTGCATTTTACCTTGCTTGTCTTTCCTCCTCCGTAAACGAGTTCACCTTCCATGAAATCCGGATACAGGTAAGGCCAGTTAAGGGTCGGAACTTCATTCTGCGCTACCGCAGAAACGACCGCAGACAAGGTCAGGAATACAGTCAGAAACCAGTTTTTCATATTCAATACGATTAGAGTGAGCTTACATAATCCAGAACTTTTACAAGATCATCCACATTATCCCATTTTATCTTGTTGGACTTGAGGAAGGAGGCAAAGGCCTTCTTGTCCACTCCGTCCAAGGCTGACACGCTCTTCTTGTTTGCATGAACCTGGGTCTGTCCGACTACAAGATAGATCTGGGTCAGGACAGGAAGAGTCTCGGAGTCGTCCTTCATGGCCAGAAGGTCTTCATAGACATCTGTCAGAAGGTAGCCGTTGTAGGTGTTTACAACATTCTGGTTGTAGAGATATGTCCTGGTTGTTGTGCTGTTCAACGAAGAAGTGCCGTAAGCGCCGTCTTCCCTTATGATAGCGGAATAGTTGCCTTTTGTTTCCTCCACCACATAACCGTTTTCCGTCTTTGCAAGGACTCTCAGCATCTTGCCGCCCACATTGCGGAACTGATCCTCACCGATGGTAAGATCCATGACTCCTGCAATGACGGCTTCCTTTATCGTACCCTTGTCGACATAATGCAATGCACCAAGGTTAAGGTGGATGTTGAAACGGGCCTTGCTCGGCTTATTTCCTACCATCATCACACCTTCCTTGAAGTCAGGATACAGGTACGGCCAGTTGGCTGTCGGTTCATAATCCTGCGCAAAGGCGGAGAGTGCCGTCAGGACAGAAACGAAAATGAAAAGCAACTTCTTCATGATAAGCGTAATTATTCCTTACGCTCTGCCTTTGACTCGAGGAAGAGTTCGTCCATCTGCTCCTGGTCGATATATGAAGGAGAGTCGATCATCACGTCGCGGCCCTGGTTGTTCTTAGGGAATGCGATATAGTCGCGGATGGTCTCCTGTCCGCCGAAGAGCGAGCATACGCGGTCGAAGCCGAAGGCGAGTCCTCCGTGCGGCGGAGCACCGAACTTGAATGCGTTGATGATGAATCCGAACTTGTATTCCGCGTCTTCCTTGCTGATGCCGAGAACCTCGAACATACGCTCCTGCATTGCAGCCTCGTGGATACGGATCGATCCTCCACCGAGCTCAGTACCGTTGAGGACGAAGTCATATGCATTTGCACATACCTTCTCGAGGTCTTCCTTCTTATCACTGTAGAAAAGGTCGAGGTGCTCAGGCTTAGGAGCTGTGAACGGATGGTGCATAGCATAGAAACGCTGTGTCTCGTCGTCCCATTCCACGAGAGGGAAATCAACAACCCAGAGAGGGGCGAAGTTGAACGGATCGCGAAGACCGAGTCTGTTACCCATTTCGATACGGAGTACACCGAGCATGTTCTGGGTCTTTCTCTTGGCGCCGCAGAGTACGAGCATCATGTCGCCCTTCTTTGCGCCGAGGCGGTCAGCTACTGCCTGAAGCTGCTCAGGAGTATAGAACTTGTCGATTGAAGACTTGATGCTTCCGTCCTCGTTGATCTTGATATATACAAGGCCCTTCGCTCCGACCTGAGGTCTCTTCACCCACTCTGTGAGTTCATCGATCTGCTTGCGGGTATAGCTTGCTGTGCCTTCTACATTGATTGCACCGATATAGTCGACTCCGTCGAATACTGAGAATCCATAACCCTTCACGAGGTCTGTGATCTCATGTATCTTCATATCGAAACGGATGTCAGGCTTGTCGCTTCCGTAGAAATCCATTGCGTCATACCAGCTCATGCGAGGGATGCGCTCGGCGATCTCGACATCGAGGACGTTCTTGAAGAGGGTTCTCATCATGCCCTCGAATGTGTTGAGTACATCCTCCTGCTCCACGAATGACATTTCGCAGTCGATCTGTGTGAACTCAGGCTGACGGTCTGCACGGAGGTCCTCGTCACGGAAGCAGCGCACGATCTGGAAGTAGCGGTCGTAACCAGCCACCATGAGGAGCTGCTTGAAGGTCTGAGGAGACTGCGGAAGTGCATAGAACTGACCCGGGTTCATTCGTGAAGGAACGACGAAGTCACGTGCTCCCTCAGGGGTAGACTTGATGAGGTATGGGGTCTCTATCTCGAGGAAGTTCTGTGCATCGAGATAGTTGCGGACCTCATGAGCGATCTGGTGACGGATCTTGAGGGCTCTCTGCAGAGGACCTCTGCGGAGGTCGAGGTAACGGTATTTTGCTCTGAGTTCCTCACCACCGTCACTTTCTTCCTCGATTGTGAAAGGAGGAGTGTTCGCCTTGTTGAGTACCTTTATCTCGCTGAGACTGATCTCGATATCACCTGTTTCCATCTTAGGGTTCTTGCTCTGACGCTCAATGACCTGACCGGTAACCTGGATCACCCACTCACGACCGAGGCTTGCCGCTGTTTCGAGCATAGCTGCATCAGCATGGGCATCTACAACAAGCTGAGTGATACCGTAGCGGTCACGAAGATCAACAAAGGTCATTCCGCCAAGCTTTCTTGACTTCTGTACCCATCCGGCCAATGTAACTGTCTGGCCTACATTTTCAATGCGGAGTTCTCCGCAGGTATGAGTTCTGTACATATATGTAATGTTTTATATCTGCTGACTAAAATCTCACAAAATTAATCAAATTATGTGGAATACAACGACATGAAGCTGTGAAAATGAATTATATTTGCACACGAAAATACGTTTTACCTATGGAAGTCAGAGCGAAAAAGGCCCTTGGCCAGCATTTTTTGACAGACCTGTCTATCGCACAGCGTATCGCTGATGCGCTTATAGTACCTTGTCCGGGTGTTGCGACAGTCAACGACGCAGCCAACCCTATGCCGGCGCTGGAAGTCGGACCTGGTATGGGAGTGCTGACACAATATGTTTTGCAAAGACCGGAAGTGGACCTTCGTATGGTCGAGATCGATACAGAATCCGTTGATTATCTGCTCGTACATTTCCCTCAGGTAAACGGAAAGCTCATCGAGGCGGACTTCCTGAAACTGAAGCTGGAGAGCTTCTTCCCGGGACAGTTCTGTGTTATCGGAAACTTCCCTTACAACATCTCGTCCCAGATATTCTTCAAGATCCTTGACTACAAGGAACAGGTACCTCAGGTCGTATGCATGATCCAGAAGGAGGTTGCAGAACGTATAGCTGAAAAACCCGGTACCAAGACATACGGAATCCTCTCCGTGCTTCTCCAGGCATGG
>JAFVMQ010000128.1 GCA_017506825.1 Bacteroidales bacterium | reverse complement strand
CGAGGTCGACCGTATACTCGGGGGCGGACTTGTAGAAGGTTCCCTTGTGCTCATAGGAGGTGAGCCGGGAATTGGAAAATCAACGCTGTCACTTCAGATTCCTCTTAACTGTCCCGAACTCAAGACTTTGTATGTGACAGGCGAGGAAAGTGCAAAACAAGTGAAGTTGCGTGCTGCCCGAATAGGTGGTGATGACACCAACTGTATGATCTATAGTGAGACCTTGATGGAAAATATCATTGCCGAGGCACGTGCCATGATGCCTGATCTGATGGTGGTTGATTCTGTTCAGACGATGTTTTCCCAGAATGTTGAGTCTTCGCCTGGCTCCGTGACTCAGATCAAGGAGACTGCTGCCATGCTTCTTCGCTTTGCAAAAGAGACAGGCGTGCCTGTAATCCTTATCGGTCACATTACCAAGGAAGGCAGCATTGCCGGACCTAAGGTCCTTGAGCACATTGTCGATGTGGTGCTTCAGTTTGAAGGGGACAACAGGGGTACATATCGTCTTCTGCGCAGCATAAAGAACCGTTTCGGATCCACTTCAGAACTCGCTGTTTTCGAGATGACCGGCAAGGGATTGAGAGAGGTGAGCAACCCTTCAGAAATGCTTGTTCCGATGCATGAGGAAGGTCTGAGCGGAGTAGCCGTAAGTGCTATGCTGGATGGTACAAGACCGTTCCTGATAGAAGTCCAGGCACTGGTAAGTTCGGCTGCTTACGGAACGCCTCAGCGCAGCGCGACAGGCTTTGATGTACGTCGCCTGAACATGCTCCTTGCAGTGCTTGAGAAGCGCGCCGGGTTCAAGCTCGGTGTGAAGGATGTGTTCCTGAACATGGCGGGAGGACTGAAGGTCAGCGATCCTGCATGCGATCTTGCTGTGGTCAGTGCTGTGCTTTCTTCAAACTTTGATTTCGCCATTCCGTCGGACGTCTGCTTTGCAGGCGAGATAGGTCTCAGCGGTGAGGTTCGTCCTGTTGCCCAGACGGACCGACGAATAATCGAGGCTGCCCGTCTGGGTTTCAAAAAGATATATGTCTCAAGTTTCAGCAGCCTCGAAGGAGTGGATGACGATCTGGCCAAGGTGTCAGCCTCAGGCATTTCAGATAAGACCGGTACCCGTCGTTCTGGTATTGAGATCATCAAAGTTGCCGATGTTCCGTCTCTCTGCCGCACTCTCTTCAAAGGCAACTGACATCTCTCAAGCCGTTGAGCGGACGGAGGCTGATGTTGCAACTAAAACCTCCCAAGCCGTTAAGCGGACGGAAGTTGATGTGGTAATCTATATAACGAGTTCTGTCGCTCAACGGTCGAAAAAACTTTCCGTTGAGCGACAGATGTCTTGTCTGAGAGCCTTTGAGTCATTTCAGAGTCGCTCTACGGCTTTACCATAGAATGAAAATTTGGATTTTCATCTTTGATTTACAATCTTTGTACTGACTTCAGAATCCACTGACAGGTCTGAGTGGAGATTGAGGAGAGTGATTGTAATGTCAGATCTGACTTTAGTTCAAGAAAGGATGGAAAGAGGAGAAAGGACTGGGTTCTATCATGTCTGTACAGACGGCACAATCTTGCCGTGGATGTTCAAGGATGACGAAGACTTTATAGCAGGTATCAACCGCATAGGAATATGTAAGGTTATATCCGGAGCATGGGTCTGGGCTTATACATTGATGGATAATCATGTCCATTTTCTGCTGTATGGCACTCTGAATACGTGTAAAACATTCATTGACAAATATAAACTTCTGACCGGGAAGTGGATATCCCATAAGTATGGTTTGTTGCAGTACCTTAAAGGACTTTCTGCGTCTGTTATTGCTTTGAAGACAGAAGAAGATATTCTTGAGACAGCAGCCTATATAGACAGAAATCCTATTGTGGCAGGGTTTAAAGGTCTTCCATCTGAATATCCTTGGTCATCCTCCTGCCTGTTGTTCAAGGAAAATAGAGTCAAGTCAGGAAACTGTCTGAAGGCATTTTCTCATAATCAGTTGAGGGACCTTTTGAAAACAAGGATAATTCTTCCGGAAGACTGGTGGGTCAATGATCATGGTATGATGGATCCAAGGTGTTTTACAGAAGTACATAAGCTGGAATCCCTTTTCAGAACCCCTGTAAGGTATATTTATTTCGTGTCGAAGAAACTTGAAGGTAAGATAGATCTGGCTCTGTCTCAAGGTCAGAAGACATTTCTTCAAGACAAGGATCTCAGACCTATAACTGCAGAATTATGTTTGAAGAATTTCGGTAGTGACAACGTCAGAAAACTTGATGTGAAGTCCCGTCTGGTCCTTGCCCGCATTCTTCGTCGGGACTATGCTTCTACACCAAAGCAGATCGCACGAATGCTTTATCTTAATGCAGATATCCTTAAAGGTTTCATCTGAAGGGCAGATGATAAAACCTCCCAAGCCGTTGAGCGGACGGAAGTTGATGTGGTAAACTATATAACGAGTTCTGTCGCTCAACGGTCGAAAAAACTTTCCGTTGAGCGACAGAATAGTCGATTTGAGGCTCTGATAGGGCTTTAATCCGCTCGACGGATTATTTTCCGGCGAGGTGCTTTTCCCAGGCCCAGGCTGAGGCGAGGGTTTCTTCCACAGAGCGTTCAGCCTTCCAGCCGAGTTCTTCGTTTGCAAGAGTGGTGTCTGCCCAGATTGCCATAACGTCTCCCGGACGGCGTGGGGCGAACTTGTAATTGAGCTTGAGTCCATTTACTTTCTCGAATGCGGTAACAAGTTCGTAGACTGAAACAGGGCGTCCTGTTCCGACATTGAAGATTTCGTATCCTTCCTTCATTCTGTCGTCAACCATTCTTGAAACAGCTGCGACGTGGGCTTTGGCGAGGTCTACTATATCTATGTAGTCGCGGAGACATGTGCCGTCTTCTGTCGGGTAATCGTTACCGAAGATGCTGAGGCATTCACGCTTGCCGATTGCTGTCTGGGTGATGAATGGAACGAGGTTGTTAGGAACGCCGCGAGGAAGTTCGCCGATGAGTGCTGAAGGATGGGCTCCGATAGGGTTGAAGTAGCGGAGAGCGATACCCTTGATCACACTCTCTGAAGAAGCAGTGGCACGGATCACGTCGCGGAGGATATCCTCGCACATTGTCTTGGTGTTTCCATAAGGTGATGTTGCCGGGAGGCGCGGTGTCTTCTCTGTTACAGGAAGATCCTCAGCTTCTCCATAGACAGTAGCAGAGGATGAGAAGAGCACGTTGCATCCGCCGTGGTTCTTGGCAGCTTCGAGTATGTTGAGGAATGAGACGAGGTTGTTGCGGTAGTACATGATAGGCTCTGCAACGGACTCGCCTACAGCCTTGAACGCAGCAAAATGGATTACTGCATCTATCTTCTGCTCGTCAAACAGCCTGTTAACAGCCGCATAGTCACAACAGTCGATCTCATAGAACGGGATGTTATCCCTGCCTGTGATCTTCTTTACGCCATTGAAGCAAGTGAGGTCGCAGTTCGACATGTTGTCGGCTACAACAACTTCATAGCCTGCTGCAATAAGTTCTACAGTCACATGACTGCCGATATACCCGGCACCGCCGGAAACAAGTATTGTCTTTGCCATATGGATTCGTGTTGATATCCGACAAAGATAATCATAAATTCCAATGCCTTTGGTTAAAATATATTAATTTTGTCATGTAAACATTTATCCGGATGAAAAGAATATTGATATTTGTGATGCTGATCATGGCATCGGTTACAATAAAGGCGCAGCAGTCGGAAATAACTCTTCAAGAAAAGATAGAAGCTCTGGCAGGTGATGCGACATTCTCGAATGCTCTTGTCGGAATATGCGTCAGGACAGGGTCAGGTGAGACTTTGGTCGATATCAATGCTGAAAAGATGATGCTTCCGGCCTCTAATATGAAGCTGATAAGCACAGGCGCCGCCCTTCATGTCCTGGGCTCGGACTGGCAGTATGAAACTTCTCTCGGTTATGACGGAACTGTCGAAGATGGTGTTCTGCGAGGAGATCTGTATATTATCGGTGGCGGAGACCCTACTCTCGGTTCTAAGGATTCGATCGCTTTCAATATTGATCATACATTCGCTCAATGGGAGGCGATTCTGAGAAGTAACGGAATCAGCAGAATCGAAGGTCATATCGTCGGAGATGGAAGATACTTCGAAGGTATGCCAGAAGAACCGACATGGCTCTGGAATGATACAGGAACATATTACGGTGCCGGTTCTACCGGTCTTATCTTCTATGAAAACATGCAGTCGTTTTCAGTGTCTGCAGGTCCTGAGATTGGAGCCCCTGTCAATATCAAGCCTCATTATCCGGATGCGCCATGGATGGAATTCAGGTACAATTGCTCGACTGGGGAAAAAGGAACAGGAGACCAGCTTTACATGTATACGAGCGATCTTGCTCCGGTAGCTGAAATAAGAGGAACGTTCGGGGTCGACAGAGCAGCAAAAAGATTGGACTGTTCGAACAAATATCCGGAATATACCTGTGCATATTATTTTTATAACTATCTGACTAAGAAAGGTATATCATGTGAGAAAGGTCCTGCTGACATCAAGCTGTCCGGCGTTAGTGTTGCGTCCTGCCAGACCGGCGGCGTTCCGCCGCCTGACGCCTCGTCGCTTACGCTCCTCGGCTCCACCTTCTCCCCGACCCTCGACCGCATTGCTTTCGAGACCAACCATGCCAGCAACAACCTCTTTGCGGAAACCCTTTTCCGCACCCTTGGAAAGGAATTGCACGAGAGTGCTTGTTATGATTCTTCTTATGTTGCGATGGATGATGTGCTGAAGAGTCTGAAAGTCAGCAGTACAGGTCTTCATCTTCAGGACGGCAGCGGTCTGTCGAGACAGAATTATGTGTCTGCGGATTTCTTCTGCAGATTTCTCGATGCAATGATGGATTCGCCCTCTTATGGAACCTTCCTTTACAGTCTTCCGTCACCGGGCGGGAACGGCACTCTCAGCTACAACATGAAAGGTCAGCCAGAAAACCTGAGAAACAGGATAAAGGTCAAGAGCGGTTCGATGAACGGAGTCCGCTGCTATACGGGTTACATCCTGCCTTCCGGAACGGAAATTCAAGACGGTTATGATATTCTTTCGGAAGAAGTCAGATCCCGGATCATAGTCTTTTCGATCCTGACCAACAACTGCACCTCTCCGACCTGGAAAGTCCGTCCTCTTCTGGATAAGATAATGGTAGCGATTGCATCATCATATTGATTGACATAAAAAAACCCGAAAGTTATTTTGCCTAACTTTCGGGGTTCATGTCATCTGCATCGGCTTTTTTCAGAGATTACGCCTGCTTTGCAACAGCTGCGCTAAGCTTCTCTGAAAGCTCGTCGAGCTTCTCGAACATCTCCTTGATGAGACCGTTGTAGTAAGCCTTCTTCGCTCCCTCAGGATGAGCAGCTCTCTGCTTGAGGTTGTTGTAGAGGTCTACAGCCTCTTCGATTATTGCGTCGATTTCTTCTGAATCCTGCTGAGGGTTAAGCAACACGAAAAGGTCGCAATCCTCGATGAACTCACCTACGAAATACTCGATGTCTTTTTTGAAAACTCTAAGGTTCATAATAATTCGAATTAAATGGTTTTGTTATAACGGGGACAAAGGTAATAATTTTTCTTCTTTATGACGTTATCTACCAGAGAAAATAAGCCGGACTCTGGATTACCGGAGTCATTCCCGGACCCTGCCAGCCGATGAATCGGCGGGCCTTCAGCAGACGGTGCGAGTTCTCGTAATAGTCCTTTTCTCCAGGGATCAGTGAGTTGATGCGGACTTTATGGGATGCATGTATGATCTTTCCGTCACCGATGTAAATGCCAACATGGGTGATTCTTTCCTTTTTAAGTCTGGTTTCCGGAATTCCGAAGAATACAAGGTCTCCAGGCTGCAGATGTTCTGTCCTTTTCTTCATCTCCCCGTAAAGATTTTCTGAACCGGCCCCTATGCTGTGGTCGCATTCCATGATGATTTCCCGACCGTAGTTCACCTGTTGTGATGCATTGCGAGGCAGAAGGTGACCGTTCATGAAGAATGTCAGCCTTACCAGACCGCTGCAGTCAAGTCCCTTGCTTGATGTGCCGCCCCAAAGGTATGGAACACCCTCGAACTGAAGAGCGGTTTCCACTATTCTGTCTGCTGTGATCTTCTGCTTCCCGGCCCAGTCTGCAAACGGTTTGAGGTCGGTAGCCGGTGTCCATCCTGTCCTGCCGTCAGGCAGCATGACTTCTACGAATTTCCCTGATTTTGAAATCTTTGTGCCTTTTCCCTTGCTGTTATAGACCGCTCTCAGCAGGTTTCCCATGGACAGGTCGGACAGTCTTCTTGCTGTGAGAGATGGCTTTGAGTATACTCCGCTGTGCTGTGAGACGCATATGTACTTGGGCGCCGCCTTGTATTCGTTTATCTGTTCTGCCGTCATTTCCACCAGTCCGAGGTTTGTGCACCATGCGGTATATGGCTCAGGTGTCACGACCTTTCTCCAATATCCGTCCTCTCCGACTATCTCGACGACTGTACCCATCAGCGACTGGGTTTCAAGCGCTGACTCATAGTCGGCCTCTGCCCTCATCATGTTCTCGGACAAAGCAGTCACTGCCATTCTCTTAGGCTGTCCGTATACTGCCTGACATAGCGACATCAGGCCTGCTGCAATTATAATGATTCTTCTCATATGTGTTTTGTTTCATGAAATAATCTGCCTTGCCATGTCCTGCGTTCTTCGAGCCTTTTGTCGAGAAGTCTCAACAGTTCCACATTGCGGATAAGTCCCCACGGGGTCTCGTTCACGAAGCGCGGCGGAACTTCTCCGACAAATCTTTCGATACTGATATCCGGGCGGAGTCTTTCGAGCATGTCTGCAAAGAAATCCAGATACTCCTCGAGGCTGAAGCGTACGAAATCCTCCGGTTTTTCCGCATATTCCTTTTCCATCCTCGTCCCTTTGACTATCTGCAGCTGATGGAACTTGACCGACCGGATCGGAAGGGAGTTGATCATTGCACATGAGTCCAGCATCATCTGCCTTGTCTCGCCCGGCAGTCCGAGGATGAAGTGTACTCCGACGTCTAATCCTCTTTCCGCAGTCATCCGTATGGCGCGTCTGGCTGTCTCGAAGTCATGACCTCGGTTGATGCGCAGAAGAGTCTCGTCCCGGCATGATTCGATTCCATATTCCATTATGACGATAGGTGCCGTACGGATGCCTTCTCCTGCCAGTGAACGGCTCCAGCCTTCGAGTACGGAACCTTCTGCCAGTGCCGCCAGATAATCGAGTTTTTCCTCGTCAACGCAATCAGGGCGGGTGCCGATAACAATGCCGACTACCGATGGATGGCTGAGTGCTTCCTCATATAGAGACTTCAGTTTTTCCAACGGCGCATATGTGTTGGAAAATGCCTGGAAATAAGCGAGATAATGCTCGGTCGTGCGGTAGCGGACCTTGTGGAATTCTATGCCTTCATCCATCTGCTGATGCAGACTTTTGCCTGCTGTGCTGTATGCGGGATGGAAGGCTGCATTGTCGCAGTATGTACATCCTCCTCGTCCTACCTTGCCGTCACGGTTCGGGCAGGTAAAGCCGGCGTCGATGACTATCTTCTGCAGCCTCTCGCCGTACTTTCTCTTGAAATATCCGACAAAGGAATTGTATCTCTTCCCTTCCGGGAACTCATATTTCTTGAAATCCGCACTCATGTCACGCAAAAATAGACATATTTTTCAGAAAAAATGATTACATTTGCCAAATTTTAATTAGCGATGCAGACATTTACTAACTCTCCGATTATTGAAGGACTGACCTTCGACGACGTTTTGCTGATTCCCGCACATTCTGAGGTTCTGCCTCGATCTGTGGATGTATCGACCAAGTTCACAAGAGAGATAACTCTCCAGACTCCTATCGTTTCTGCTGCAATGGACACTGTAACCGAGGCGGAGCTTGCGATTGCAATGGCTCGTGCCGGTGGTATAGGCGTGATTCATAAGAACATGTCGATCGAGGAGCAGATGAACCAGGTGCGCAGGGTGAAGAGAGCTGAGAACGGAATGATCTATGATCCTATCACCATCCATGCCGACGCTACCGTAGGTCAGGTTCTCGGAATGATGGCTCAGCATCATATCGGCGGTATCCCGGTTGTGGATGACAACGGTTTCCTCGTAGGAATCGTAACTAACCGTGACCTTCGTTTCCAGAGGGATGCGAAGATGCCTATTTCGGAGATAATGACAAAGGAGAATCTCGTTACAGCACCTCAGGGTATCAGCCTTCCTGCTGCGACAGACATTCTTCGTCAGAACAAGATAGAGAAGCTTCCTGTAGTCGATGCCGACGGAAAACTCGTCGGACTGATCACATACAAGGACCTTATGAAGATCAAGGATAATCCTATCGCTTCAAAGGATAGCAAGGGACGTCTTCTCGTGGCTGCAGCCGTGGGTGTCAAGTCAGACACAATCGAGCGTATCGAGATGCTTGTCAGCGCTGGTGCAGATGCTGTGGTGGTAGATACCGCACACGGTCATTCGCAGGGTGTCCTCGAGGTTATCAAGAAGGCTTGCGATGCTCTTCCTGAGGTTCAGATCGTAGCCGGTAACGTGGCTACGGCAGAGGGTGCAAAGGCACTTGCGGATGCAGGTGTAAGTGCTGTGAAGGTAGGTATCGGACCTGGTTCAATATGTACGACACGTGTGATTGCCGGTGTCGGAATGCCTCAGCTTTCTGCAGTTATGATGGCTTCGGAGGCTCTCAAGGGTACAGGTGTTCCAGTAATCGCTGACGGTGGTATCCGTTACTCGGGTGATGTTGTGAAGGCTCTCGCTGCCGGTGCAAGCACAATCATGGCAGGTTCGCTCTTCGCTGGTGTCGAGGAGTCGCCGGGAGAAACAATCATCCTCAACGGACGTAAATATAAGTCTTACCGCGGCATGGGTTCTCTCGAGGCTATGCAGCAGGGTTCGAAGGACCGTTACTTCCAGGATATGGAAGAGGATATCAAGAAGCTCGTTCCGGAGGGAATCGTGGCTCAGGTGCCTTACAAGGGAACACTCAACGAGGTCGTATATCAGCTCGTGGGCGGTCTCCGCGCAGGTATGGGCTATGTAGGTGCAGCAAATATCGAGAAGCTTCGTGACGCGAAATTCGTACGCATCACAAATGCGGGATACCTTGAGGGACATCCGCATGATGTGACGATCACACGCGAGGCTCCTAACTATTCAAGATAATCTGCTGATGAGGCGGATTGTCTGCATAATCGCAATCTCAGGGATCGTCCTGCCGGCATTTACGTCGTGCAGGGCGATTTCGAACTTTCTGCATAATGAGGAAGTTGTAGCAGAAGTCGGTCAGTCAAGGCTTTACAGAAGCGACATTGACGCTGTCGTGCCAAGGGGAATGACGGTTGACGACAGCGTACGACTTGCAAGGCAGTTCATCGATGCGTGGGCTTCGGAGATGGTTTATGTGACTATTGCCGAACAGCAGCTGTCCAAGGCTGAAAAAGATGTGAGCCGTGAGCTGGAGGAATATCGCCGTTCTCTTCTGAAGTACCGTTATGAACAGTTGTACGTCAATGAGAGACTTGATACGGCCGTTTCGGATGAGAGTGTGGAGACATATTACAATGCTCATATGGAGAACTTCAGGCTGAAGCGTCCGCTGGTGAAGGCGCGATTCCTTCGTATCCATACAGACTCCCCGATGCTCGAGCCTATACGCAAGAAGATGAATTCTTCTGATCCGAATGATCTTGTAGAGGCTGACAGTCTTGCATTTTCTTCTGCCATGATGTTTTCGACATGGGGAAACGAATGGCAGGATGTGATCGTCATAGCGAGGGAAATGGGAATGGCATACGACTCCATGCTTTCTGCTTCCAAGGGAGGATGGGTAAGACAGGATGACACGACCGGGGTTACGAATGTCGTCTACATTTCCGAAATCATGCGTGAAGGGGAGTATGCTCCGGTCGAGTATTCTGCCCGTCAGATAAAGGACATAATAATAAGCACGCGTAAGCAGGCTCTGATATCCGGTTTGGAACAGGATTTGCTGAATGATGCGCGCGAAAACGGACAATTAGTAATTCATTAGTTTATGAGGCATATCTTAAAAGGTGTGGCTGTCTTTCTTTTTGCTGCTGTATCGGTCAGCGCATCAGCCCAGAAATACACAGGTGGTATAGTAGACAAGACAGTCGCTGTGGTAGGAAACGAGGTTATCATGATTTCCGATGTTGAGTCGGAAATGCAGGTGATGCTCTCTTATGGAATGCAGTCGGACAGGAAGGCACGATGCGAGCTTCTTGAAAGCATGATGTCTTCAAAGCTTTTCCTCATGCAGGCAAGGGTAGACTCGATAACTGTAAATCAGGACAATGTTGAAGGCGAACTGAATAACAGGATCGAGATGCTGAAGACCAACTTCGGAGGAGAGGATGCTGTTGAGAAGGAGTTCGGCAAGCCTTTGTACAAGCTTCGTCAGGAGTGGAGGGCAGATATCGAGGATCAGACTCTGACCCAGCAGATGCAGCAGGAGATCGCATCGAAGATACCTGACCTTACCCCGTATGATGTGCAGAAATATATCGACGAAACTGAAACGGAAGATCTCCCGATGGTGCCGATAAAGTACCAGCTCAGCCAGATCTGCATATATCCTGACCGTGAGGCTGCAAACCTTGCAGTCAAGGAGCGTCTGCTTTCTATCCGTGAACGTATAATAAACGGAGAAAAGTTCTCGACCCTTGCCCGTATCTATTCCCAGGATCCTGGAAGTGCAAGAAAGGGAGGAGAACTCGGAATGGCATCCAAGGCTATCTTCTGGCCGGTGTTCTCTGATGCAGCCATGGCTCTCAAGCCAGGAATAGTGTCACAGATAGTGGAGACTCCGGACGGATTCCACATCATCGAAGTGCTCGAGAAGAAGGGTGACATGTTCAATGCCCGCCATATCCTTCTCAAGCCTGAATATACTTCTGAGGACAGGTCAAGGGCATTCAAGACTCTTGACAGTCTCAAGACCGAACTTCACAACGAGGCTGTGACTTTTGAACTTGCTGCAAGATTCTATTCTGAGGATCCTGCGACGAGGACAAACGGAGGTCAGATGGCGGATCCGACTACAGGCTCTTCATATTTTGAAATCGACCAGCTCAAGCCTCAGGATTATGCTGCCATCAGGGACCTCAAGGAAGGCGAGATATCAGATCCTGTAGAGTCTCTTGACAATGAAGGAAGAAACGGAAATACAGTCTATAAGATCATAAAGGTCGATAAGATCATCCCGGCTCACCCTGCTACATTCTTAAATGACTATACTCTTCTCCTCGGTCAGGCGAAGCAGAAGCTCCAGATGGAAGCCATCAACGAATTCATCGATTCCAAGATAAAATCTACATATATCGTGATTGATCCGATGTTCGAGGACTGTGTCTTCGAGCGTGAAGGATGGTACGAGAAATTCCGCAAGGCTGAATAATCGCAGATGAAGAAAGTCTTATATATCCTGCTTGTACTTCTGGCCGGTCTGCCGCTTTCTGCCCAGCAGAAACAGCAGGAACCGGAGGACAGTGTGGTATGGCTCATGAGTGCGAAGTCCGCAAAGATGGTGGACATCGAGGGTGGTCGTTACCGCAAAGTCATCGGACCTGCAAGATTTCTTCATAACGGTACATATCTTCTCTGCGATACCGCACTCTGGAATGTCGAGACAAAGATCATCGATGCATGGGGCAATGTAAGCATCCTTCAGGAAGAGACAGTTCTTACAAGCGACAAGCTGACTTACCTTGTGGACCAGGATCTTGCACAGTTCAGAGGTTCTGTCGTCCAGCTTACCGACAAAGACCACAATACCCTGCGTACGCGCCATCTGGACTACAACACAAAGGACTCCCTTGCCATATTCATGAACGGAGGAGCAATGCGCGACAAAGACGGTCAGATCATCGAAAGCCGTAACGGTAGGTATGATTCCAAGGTGAAGAAATTCACATTCGAGAATCAGGTCAACATGTTTTCGGATTCCATTTTCGTGGTCACAAAAAGTCTGGTTTATGAGTCCGACCTCAATCTTGCTACATTCGGGGCCGGTACAAATGCATGGCAGGAGGATAACATGCTTTCATCGGAGAAAGGATGGTATGACCGCGGACAGGAAGTGTTCTTCTTCAATGACAAGGTCCATGTGATGACTCCGGATCAGGAAGGATGGTGCGACAGCCTTTTCTTTTATCGTGCCACCCAGGATGTGGAGATGCTCGGCAATGCCCAGATCAGCGATACGACCCGCAATGTGTTTGCTCTTGCAGGTCGTGTCCAATATCAGGATTCACTGGCAAAGGTCACTCTTACACGTAAACCGGCAGTCATAACCCAGACCGAAGAAGAAGACGGTTCGATCGATACCGTCTATCTCGGTTCGGAGAAACTGGTATATTATACGATGAAGAAGTGTGATATACCTGAGAGTGTGGTAGCTGATGCTGAACTCAGACTTAAGAATATTGATGTTGACCCGGTAGGTGCATTCCGCAAGAAAGCGGCTGAGGATGCGGCAAAGGCAGCTGAAGAAGCTGCGATGAACGACCCGAACTATCGCGCCAAGAAAGAGGCTGAGGAAAAGAAGAAAGCTGCTGCTCAGAGCCCCCAGGGTATGCAGCAGAAGCCTGGAACCCCAGGAAACCGTAAACCGTCGGCTCCTGCCAGAAAGGCCTCTGCGGCTCCGCCTTACATCCCACCTATGGTGCCGGGTGCCAGGATCGATGTGGACAGCCTTGCTGTCAGACCTCCTGTTGCAGACAGTCTTGGGCTGGATTCCCTGAAGCTGGATTCCCTGAAGCT
>JAFVMQ010000127.1 GCA_017506825.1 Bacteroidales bacterium | reverse complement strand
GGTCTCAAGGCAATTACTGAGTAATAAGATGAGATTCACTTCAATATTTAAGGTCGCGGCAGTGCTTTCAGCTGCCTGCGGCCTTATGCTGACTTCCTGCGACGAGGTAAAGACAGAGGTCAAGGTTCTTGAGGTCTCTGTCAAGAATCCTTCGGTCGGACCCGCCAGGGGACAGCAGTTCGTCAATGTCAAGTGCAGCGGTGACTGGACGCTTGCATTCGCAGAGGATGTTGATTGGGCAAGTCTCAGCGTTATATCGGGCACGGGAAACAAGAGCAATGTCGTGCTTTCGTATGATGTGAATGCCGGTGAGGAAGACAGAAGCCTGAAGATTTGTCTTGACAATGGGTCCAGGTCGGTTTGCTGTGACTTCAAGCAGCTGGGATCCGGCAAGCATCCGGAGAATGATACGGACAACGGTCAGGGCAGCGGCTCGGGTAACGGTTCCGGTCAGGGCAGCATCGGTCTGTCCAATGTCGGATGGCTTGAACTTCCAGCAACGGACAATCCGGACCTGGGCTATTACAGCCATAGTTTCGAGATGGGAGGCAAGACCTACAGGAACTATTCTTTCGGATGGAGCCAGAAAGACCTTGTAGCATTGTGGGTGGCTTATCCTCTCAGCAAGTTCTACCTTAACGGTGATGCGGGTCGAACCAATGCATGGGCTCTTGACCCTCTTCTGGGGGACCTGTCAGCAGCTCCGTTCGGGGGTTATGCAGGGGATTATGCACGAGGACATCAGCTTCCTTCTGCTGACCGTCAATGCTCATATGATGCAAACGCCCAGACCTTCTACGGCACAAACATGACCCCTCAGCTCAATGCACATAATGAAGGAATATGGGCGGATCTCGAGAATAAGGTCAGAATCGTAGCAAAGGCATCGGATACCACATATGTGGTGACGGGTGTTGTGACCGAAGGATCGACAATATTCACGACAGATTCGTATGACAAGCCTATGACTGTTCCGACAGCATATTTCAAGGCACTCCTGCGTTACAGCAAGTCTTCGACTCTGGGACAGTGGAATGCTGCAGCCTTCTATCTTGAGCACAGGGCATATTCGGAAAGTCTCGGCAAGAACCATTCGATGTCTGTTGACGAACTTGAAGAACTTACAGGAATCGACTTTTTCGTGAATCTTCCAGCCAAGATAGGCGAGGAACAGGCTGCCAAGGTTGAGGCTGCAGATCCGACTGAGTCTTCGATATGGTGGTGATAATAATTGAATATGAAAAGAATAATGATTGTAATCGCGGCTCTGACGCTTTTTGCGACAGCTGCCGGCGCTCAGAATAAGGGCAGTCAGAACCATGTCATCGGTTTCTATAACCTTGAGAACCTGTTTGACACCTATAATGATCCTGCAAAGAATGATGAGGAATTCCTTCCTGAAGGAAAGAACAAATGGACTGAGACCAAGTATCAGAAGAAACTTCAGAACATGGCGAAGGTCATAAGGGCGATGAAGGAGGAAAACGGTGCCTGGCATGCGGTCCTTGGGGTTTCTGAAATCGAGAACAGGCTTGTGCTTGAGGATCTTGTGATGGAACCTCAGATCGCGGAAGCCAATTACCAGATCATCCATTATGACGGTCCGGACCGTCGTGGAGTCGATGTCGCTCTTCTGTATAATCCGGTTGTATTCAAGTACATCGAAAGCGAATCGATTCCGTTTACATTTGAAGGAAGCTCGATCGACTGGATCCAGAGCAAGGAGGAAAGGGACTATTTCAGGACCCGTGACATCCTTATGGTCCATGGAACAATAGATGATGAGCATTTTGCCATCTATGTCGCCCATCTTCCTTCTCGTTCAGGCGGAAAGAAGGGCGGTAACCAGCTTCGTGACAGAGGCGGAGAGATCATGTATGAGCATTCAATGATGATGCAGCAGAAATATCCGGGCATCAAGATCATATGCATGGGCGATATGAACGACAATCCTACTGATCCTTCTATGGCAGAGTATCTCCACGGAAGGGAGTTCAGGGAAGATGTGACCGATCAGGATTTCTTCTCTCCTTTCACATCCATGCTCAAGGCAGGCTTCGGCTCGCTGGCTTATCAGAATGTCTGGAGCATCTATGACCTTCTTCTTGTCAACAATGCTCTTGCAAATCCGCAGGATGGGACATTCGGAATCCGCCAGCTCCACAAGAAAGGGTATTACGGACGTATCTTCAACGCTAAGTTCCTGACCAATCAGAAAGGACAGTATAAGGGTACTCCGTTCCGTACTTTCTCAAACGGTGCTTTCATCGGAGGTTACAGCGACCATTATCCGACTTATATTGTAATAACGAAATAAACATATGATAAAAAAGGTACTATTAACAATTGCAGCGATCCTCTGCAGCATTGCCCTCTTCGCTCAGAAGAACGACTGGGGTGGAGTGAAAGGAACGGTAGTGAACCGTGCCGGAAGAGCTCCGATCGCCGGTGCGGAACTTGTCATATCGCAAAGCGGCGAGGAGATGGCTTCCGCAGTTTCGGATGCTGAAGGAAAGTTCCTGATAGAGAACCTTCCGAACGGCATGTATGATATGACTGTCAGGGCTTCCGGATTCCTGGATGCCAATGTCAATGTAACTGTAGAAGGCTATGTCAAGGATCTTATCTTTGTCGGCATGGTTCCTGAACAGGTAGTGACTGAGGTGGACGATTCAAATTTTGCCGAGTTCGATATGGATGACTCTGGTTTTGAGGATGCCCCTTCGATTCTCTTCGACAGCAACGATCCGTTTACCAATATCGCCAGCTTCGGGTTCAGCAACATCCGATTCAAGAACAGGGGATATACAAATGAGTCCCAGGACGTGTACCTCAGCGGTGTAAGGATGAATGATGCCATTACCGGATATTCCCCTTATTCCCTCTGGAGCGGTCTGAATGAGGCTATGCGCAGCAAGGAGAGTACAATCGGAAACGAGGTTTCCGACTATGGATACGGCGGTTTCAACGGTGTAACCAATATTCATGCTGTGCCGTCATCTGTCCGTACAGGCTGGAGGTTCAGCGCCCTTACCAACAGCGCCCTCTATCGTCTCCGTCTGATGGCTACATACGCTTCCGGAGAACTTGACAACGGGTGGTCATATGCATTCAATGTTTCAGCACGTATTGGAGGAAATGACTGGGTAAGAGGTGTATACTATCGCAATTTCGCATACTATGCAGGAGTGGAGAAGAAGTTCGGCGACTCGCGGAGACTTAGCTTCGTGACATTTGCCGCTCCAGGCCAGAGAGGTGCGCAGAACGCTTCCACTCAGGAGGTCTACAATCTGACAGGAGACAACATGTACAACAGCAACTGGGGTTATCAGAACGGTAAGATACGCAACTCGCGTGTCCGCAAGACATTCGAACCTGTTACATTCCTCAAGTATACATCTACTCCTTCAGACAATCTGGAAGCTTCTGCAATCGTTCTGTGGCGTACGGGAAAGAACGGATATACCGCTCTGGATTGGTATGATGCATCTGATCCGCGTCCTGACTATTACCGTAATCTGCCAAGTTACTTCTATATGGAGAACGAGGATTTCGGAAGGCTTAATTTCGAAAAGGCGGCATGGGCCAAGGATGCATGGGTGAACGACATACCTGAATACACCCATCTGAACTGGGACCGTCTCTACAACATCAACTGGAACAATTACGATGAAAACGGTCTCCGTCGTTCGAAGTATGCTGTCGAGGAGCGCCGCGTAGACCAGAATGACATCAATTTCAACGCGAGCCTGAAGTGGATCGCATCCAGATACTTCACTCTCACAGGAGGCGTGAACTACAAGTGGAACCGTACTGAGTACTATAAGAAGATGGATGATCTTCTCGGTGGAGATTACTATATCAACATCGACCAGTTCGCCGAACGTGACTTCGCATCGTCTCCGACCATGGTTCAGAATGATCTGGACTATTACTTCGAGCATGGTGAGGCTCAGGTCCTCCATCAGGGAGACAAGTACGGCTACGACTATTATGCCCATGTCCGCAATGCGAATGTATGGGCGAACGGAGCCTTTGATCTCGGTTCATTCAAGGCAGACCTCGCTGTTGAGGCTGGATACTCAAGGTTCTGGAGAGAAGGTCTGGTCCGCAAGGGACTTTTCGCAGGTCTGGACGACGACGGAAATGAGATCGTGTACGATGGCAAGGTGCTGACCACATACGACCAGCTGACAGGAAAGGTCATCACTTCCAAAGGCAATTCCGATATTTCGTCATTCCTTACATATTCGGCTAAATTCGCGCTTCAGTATCATTTTGACGGAGGACATAGGGTTTATGCTACAGGAGGTTACTTCAATGACGCGCCAACATTCGCTCAGTCATTCATATCGCCTCGTACGAGAAACTCTCTTGTGCCGGACCTGACTACTGTAAAGACGACATCTGCAGACATCAACTACCAGTACAGCAATAACGGATACAATTTCAGGATTACCGGTTTCTTGACAAACATTGCCGATCAGACCGATATGATGAGTTTCTATGATGACTCCCAGAATTCATTCGTGAACTTTGCAATGAGCGGCATTGACCAGAGACATCTCGGAGTTGAGATGGGATTCAAGCTCCCTCTTCCTGTAAACGGACTTTCTCTTGCAGGTGCTCTCAGTATGGGTGAATATGTCTATACTTCCACACCGCGTATGACCATGACAGTAGACAACAGTGCGGAGATTGTGTATAACGATCAGCCTGTGCCTTACTGGTCAAGCAGTCCTGTGTTCAAGAAGACAGTAGTGGATGGCGAGACAGTTTACGAGACAGACCTTTCCGGAGATCCTGTCATCGAGGGTTATAAAAAGCATTATGTGCCGTCTACCCCTCAGCTTGCCGCAGATCTCGGATTCAATTACAGGACAAATTCATACTGGTTCTTTGAACTTCACGGTCAGTATTTCGCCAACTCTTACCTTGACATGAATCCTCTCTACAGGACAGATTGGATCGTGGCCGGTCCGGACGGAGTCGTAACGCCGGTAGAAATTGATGAACTTACTTCTCAGGAAGGTTTTGACCCTGTGTTCCTGCTCAATGCAAGTATCGGAAAGTCATGGTATATTGACCGCAAGTACAATTTCGGCTTCTCTCTCAATCTTCAGAACATCACAAACAACCGTGCTGTGAAGACAGGAGGATACGAGGGAACACGTCTTGCCGACAGTGAGACCATGGAGAGATATTACAAGTTCGATTCCAAGTATTTCTACATGCAGGGATTTAACTATATGTTGAACCTCTATTTCAGATTCTAAGAATGAAAAGAATATATATCATATCAGCTGCAGCGTTGCTTTTCGCATCGTGCGAAGAGTTTCAGCCGGTCTTTACCGGCACTTATCCTGACCCTCAGGAGCAGTACATATATACCGATGAAGATTTCGGCAATAAGTTCACATCGATCGCAGAAGTGAAGGATATGTATGCTGCAAACGGCTCGAAGCCGTATGTGGTAGAAGGAAACTGCGTGATCAAGGGACAGGTGACGACATCCGATCAGGTAGGTAATCTTTACAAGAGTCTGTATATCCAGGACGAGACAGCAGGAATCGAGATCAAGATCGGTAAAAACGGACTCTACAATGAGTATAAGCTCGGTCAGTGGATATATGTGGACTGCTCCGGACTTACAGTCGGAGATTACAACGGCATGATCAACATAGGTTACGATGACCCGTCAGGAGAATACGAAACCGCATATCTGGAGCATTCGTACATCATCGATGTACATGTCTTCAAGGGTGCATATGATGATCCTGTCGAGCCGGTAGTAGTTACTGAGGCGGACCTCCATAAGAAGGTGAATCTCGGAAGGCTCGTGACCATCAAGGACCTGAAATATGACGACCACATATTCCTCCTCGCTTATGTGGATCCGAACGGAAACAGAAAGGACAACTCAAACAGGATCTTCATAGACGAGGAAGGTCCGGATAATTATGGCGTGGATACATGGGCATGTTCCGAGCAGAAATGGAAGGAATATCTGAATGCCGGTAATTTCGATGCAGTCGAAGCCCCTGCCGGTACCGTGGCTGATTATAAGGGTCCTAACGGAACATACGCCATCGGTTCTATGGCATATTCGGTCAGTCAGTATTTCAAGATGGGAAAGACGAATGTGCAGGTCCGCACCAGCGGTTATGCCCGTTTTGCCGATACAAAGCTCCCTCAGGAGGTTCTTGACGGCACGGCTACCGTGACTTTCACCGGTATCCTTACTGATTATAAGGGCGAAGCGCAGTTCACTCTCATCGACCTTGATGGTGTGACAAAAACAGATGGAACCCAATGGTATAATTAATCATAAAGTATGAAAAAAATATTAATTGCACTTTCAATCATCATGGCAGCAGCATCCTGCACCAACAAGAATCCTTTCCTTTCAGAGTGGGACACCCCTTACGGAATTCCTGATTTCACCAAGATACAGGAGAAGCATTATATTCCTGCAATTGAAGAGGGTATCCGTCAGCAGGAGGCCGAAATAGAAGCTATCATTACAAATACTGATGCTCCTACATTTGAAAATGTGGTCGAAGCTTACGAGAAGTCAGGATCAGTTCTTGACCGCGTTACCCTCGTCCTTTTCAATGTGTCTGAGTCGGATGCGACCGAGTCTCTCCAGAAGATCGTAGAGCAGGCTCTTCCTCTCATCTCTGTCCACAGTGACAACATCTTCATGAACCCCGGCTTCTTCGCAAAGGTTGACGCTCTTTACAGGAATATCGACAATCTCGGTCTCAACCGCGAGCAGACAATGGCTCTGAAGAACCTCCACAATGCATTTGTAAAGAACGGTATCGCTCTCGGGGAGGCTGAGCAGGCACGAATGAGAGAGATCAATATGGAACTCTCATCCCTTTCCAACACATTCGGAAACAACCTCCTTGCTGAGAACAATGCTTTTGCAGAAGAGTTCGGTGTTTCCATTTCAGAATATGGCGGAGCTATGGCTTCTACCGATGACCGTGCTCTCAGAGAGAAGATGTTCAAGGCGTATGCATCACGCGGAAACAACGGCAATGAATACGACAACAAGGACCTGATGGTAAGAATGATCGAGCTTCGCATAGAAAAGGCAAAGCTTCTCGGATATTCCAATCCTGCCCAGATGATTCTTGCAGACAAGATGGCGGGAACTCCAGAGACAGTGGATTCATTCCTCGCTTCGATCATGGCACCGGCAGTCGAGAAGGCAAAGTCTGAGATTGTGGACATGCAGAAGGTTATGGATGAGGATATCAAGGCGGGTGTTCTTCCTGCAGGATCCAGGATCGAGCCATGGGACTGGGCATACTATGCAGAGAAGGTCCGCAAGGCGAAATACGCTCTCGACGAGGACCAGACCAAGCCATATTTCAAGATGGAGAATGTCCGTCAGGGAGTGTTCGACCTTACTTCAAAGCTTTGGGGACTCCAGTACGAGAAACTTGAAGATATTCCTGTATACCATCAGGATGTAGAAGGTTTCAAGGTGACAGATGCAGACGGTTCTCTTATAGGTGTCATCCTTACCGACTACTTCCCACGCAGTACGAAGAGGGGAGGAGCGTGGATGACAAACTTTGTGAACCAGGAGATAGTAGACGGAGTGGAGACTCGTCCGGTAATCGTAAATGTTGGAAACTTCGCAAAACCTACAGCAGACAAGCCGTCTCTCCTTACCCTTGACCAGGTCGAGACACTTTTCCATGAGTACGGACATGCGCTTCATGGTCTTCTTACCCAGTGTACATACAAGAGCGTAAGCGGAACTTCAGTTGCGCGTGACTTCGTCGAGCTTCCATCCCAGATCATGGAGAACTGGGCTTTCCAGAAGGAAGTTCTTGCTGACTATGCACATCATTATGAAACGGGAGAAATCATCCCTGACGAACTTGTAGCGAAGATCGATGCAGCAGGTACATTCAACCAGGGATTCATGACCACAGAACTCTGTGCCGCTTCGATCCTTGACCTCAAGTGGCATATGCTCGAGTCTGCAGAGGGTCTTGATCCGATGGCATTCGAGGCTCAGGCATGCAAGGAGATGGGTCTTATCGACGAGATCATCCCACGTTACCGCAGCACATACTTCGCCCACATCTTCAGCGGCGGATACAGTGCAGGCTACTACAGCTATCTTTGGGCTGAAGTCCTTGACAAGGATGCATTCGAGCTCTTCAAGGAGAAGGGCATCTTTGATCAGGCTACAGCAAAGGCATTCCGTGAGAATGTGCTTGAAAAAGGTGGCAGCGAGGAACCTATGGTTCTTTACAAGAGATTCCGTGGCGCAGATCCTGACTCCGGCGCACTCCTCCGCGGTCGCGGTCTGTAAGCCTTTTTGAATAAACAATTCCTCCCGGATGTGGACGAGCGGAGCATCTTCCTATGCTCCTGCGAAGCGAGCCACATCCGGGAGGAATTGTCTTTATTCAGATCTGTTTGCGCGTTTCTGCGCTTAAGCCAGCTTGTGAATTGCCAGACCACTGCGGAGCTTAGGCTCGAACCATGTGGTCTTCGGAGGCATGATGTTGCCGGAATCAGCGATATCTACAAGCTGTTTCATCGAAACAGGGTAGAGTGCGAAGGCAACCTTCATCTCGCCGCTGTCGACTCTGCGCGAAAG
>JAFVMQ010000126.1 GCA_017506825.1 Bacteroidales bacterium | reverse complement strand
GACTCCTTCCGCATCGTACTTTGCGCCCGGATTGGTGACGACCTCGATATCCTTTATGACACTGGCCGGCATCATCTTCAGTATCTGTCCCGGATTGGATGATATCATCTGGTTAGGCTTGCCGTCCACATAGACCTGGAAACTGGAACTGCCGTTGACCGTAATGTTGTCCTGACCGTCCACTGAGACCATAGGAACTTTCCTGAGCATATCCAGCACTGTGCTGGTCTTGGAATCGACATCATCCTCGACCTTATATGTTATCTTGTCGACTTCCATCTTCACAAGGGTCTTCTGCGCTGTGACCGTGCCTGCCTTCAAGGTCTGGACGTCATCTTCTATCAGGATTTCACCGAGATCCAATACCTCCTGTCCATTAAGTTCGAACAGGACTGTGCGAGGTTTGCGTCCCATGTTGCTGAAGTGAAGTTCATAACTCCCTTTGCCGGGAACCGCCTTTTCAAATGAGCCGTCTTCCGCCGTGACGGTAAAGGCTGCAGGTCTGTCGGCTTCGCCACTTCGGAAAAAACTGATTACCGCAGCAGGTTCGCCTTGTCTTGTCAGGGAATCAAGTACAAAGCCTTTGACTGTTGTCGATTGTGCATATGCGGCACACGCAAGCAACATGAATGATAAGATAGTTAAGGTTCGTTTCATAGCTGTATCTTCCGATTATTTCTCGTATATGGCAAAAAGTGCCGAGCCCGAACCTGACATGCTGGCATACACCGCACCGCTGTCATAAAGAGAGCGCTTTATAGCTGCAAGTTCAGGGAATTTTGCAAAGACCGTCTCTTCAAAGTCATTGACCAGAACTCCGTCCCACTCCCCGACAGGCTTTGAAAGGGCTTCTCTCAAAGGGACTTCAGGAAGATGCGGTCTTATGCCTCCGTAAGCATCCTTTGTAGACACGGCTATTCCCGCAGGGGTGATGACCTGGATCTCGTAAGCATCTTCTATCTGCAGATCATATGGACTCAGAATCTCTCCTCTTCCCTCGCCTATCATCGGACGGTTATAGATGAAGAAGGCGCAATCGCTGCCAAGACGTGCGGCATAGCTGGCGAGCTGGTCTTCCGTCAATCCAAGAGAGCAAAGTTCATTCAGCATCTTAAGGGCAAAGGCTGCATCGGCCGAACCGCCGCCCAACCCCGCGCCTACCGGTGAAGTCTTCTCCAGGAATATCTTCACCGGCGGAAGCTGGAAATCTTCAGCAAGAATATGGTAGGCCTTGGCCGTCAGGTCCTTGAGCGGATCCCAATCCACGCCTTCCTTGCGGGCGATGGTTATCATCAACTTACCGTCTTCCGAGATGCCCTGAACGATTTTCGGAGCGACGCTTTCCTCCGTCTCGATACCGAATACACCTTCCGGCTTGGGACTGCCTTGAGAGGCCGGAACAGCATCGCCATAACGGGCGAAGAGGGAGGCTGAAGTCCGGCTGAAATCATCTCCGACGATAATCTCAAGAGTATCGCTGATGCCGAAGTACGGTACAAAAAGGGTCTCGAGGTCGTGAAAGCCGTCCTCCCTCTTGCGGAGAACGTTCAGACCGAGGTTGATCTTGACATTCGGATTCGTTATCATATTCATCGTGTTTCGACTGACCATAGGTGATATGTGGAAGTGACATGCCACCCCCGGCTAGGGGGTGCCCTCGAAGAGGGCGGGGGTCACGGAACATACCACCTGTGGTCAGTCGTATGTTAAATGATCTGCCTGATGGATTCTTCTATGCGTGATGCTATCGACTCTCTTTGGGGTTTGTCTTCTATATGCTCAAGGACAGGTGCAATGAAAGAAATCATCTGAAGCACCTTCGCATCTTCGAGAGTGATGCCGCGGGAGCGCATGTAGAACTGTTCCTCTTCGTTGAGACGACCGATGGTCGCTCCGTGCGAGCATTTCACATCATCAGCATATATCTCCAGCTGAGGCTTCGTATCGACCTTGGCTCCATCTGTGAGAAGGATATTATGGTTTTCCTGATAGGCTTCGGTTCGCTGGGCATCCTGGGCAACGATGATCTTTCCGTAGAAATCCACCTTCGAAACTCCGCCTGCGATACCTTTGAACAACTGACGGGAGTTACAATGAGGTACATCATGGTACATGTCTACAGCGATCTTCACCTTTTCCTCACCACCGCATACATATGCTCCGTATATGTTGGCCTCGGCTCCTTCCCCTGTCAGTTTCACATCCAGCTTCACATCACAGCTCACTCCCGGATAAACCAGAAGCACCATGTCCTTCCTTTCTCCGGACCGGACTTCAATACTGCGGGCAAACTGACCTTCTGAAACAAAAACAACTTCTGTCATACGCAGGTCTCCTATAGATTATCGTAACCCTTCTCTTCGATCTCGGCAACAAGTTCCTTGCCTGCAGTCTTTACGATCTTTCCGTCTTTGAGCACATGCACAACGTCTGGAACGATATAATCCAGAAGCCTCTGATAGTGGGTGATTACAATCGCAGCCTTTTCAGGAGTATGGAGGGCATT
>JAFVMQ010000125.1 GCA_017506825.1 Bacteroidales bacterium | reverse complement strand
TATGAGGCGACCAAAGCGGCGGATAACCGCTTGGAATACCTCAAGGATGTCTCGAAGATCAGAGTTACCCTCAAGTATGAAGGCAACCTCATCACCCAGACTCTTGTTTTGAGTGCTTCCAATGATGAAGCAGCCGAATACGGACTGCGAAGCGACAAGTTGAAGCTTCTTGCAGGTACATACGATGTGCTGACCTTCTCGCTTTATGACAAGCAGGATGTAGCTGTATATGAAGCCACTCCTTCTGCCGGTCATTCTTCTTTTGAAGTTCAGCCGGGAGGACTTTCTGTGCATGATCTTGTCGCTGATGTCGTTGCGAGAGGCAAGGTGCGCTTTACCATTGTGAAGGATATGTCTGATTTTGATTCCAATCCGGCAACGAAGGCTCCGACCAGGGCATATACTTTTGATGAGATTGAATCTATAAGTGTTACCGTCAGATCGGAAGAAGGCGTCAAGACCGTATTCGAGAAGCTTCCAGCTGAGTTTTCTATCCATTTCGATGAGACTGATGAGGAAGAAGACGGATATCGGACTTCAAGTCTTGCCTGCGATACCCTGCTGTCTCTCAGAGCCGGTAAATATGTGATCGAATCCTTCTCCGCATATGATTCGTCAAGCAGTCTCCTTGAGACAAGCAGCAGAGTCGATTCGGAATTTGTTGTCGAGGACAATCAGACTACAGATGCTGATGTACCTGTAAGACTTTATGAAAGCGACGAATATATCAAGGACTATTATGCCCTTTATGAGATATGGAAGTCGCTTCATGGTGAGGACTGGAGGTATGTAGGCGAGGATTATACGCCAGGTTCGAACTGGGACTTCAACAAGGATCCTGACCTCTGGGGAGACCAGCCTGGAGTGTCGCTTCACAGCAACGGTCGAGTTGCCCTTATCAATATCAGCGGTTTCGGATTCTATGGAGACATGTCTCCTGCCATCGGTCAGCTGACCCAGCTTGTAGAACTGTATCTCGGAACCCATAATGACAGCAATCAGATCGCATATGATCCTACAGTGAGGCCGGGACAGGGTACGGCCGGAAGGATGGAGAGGCACAAGGAGTATCTCAGTGCGCTCCATCCTGCAACTCCGATGTCGGAACCTATTGCAAGAGCTCTTGCAGAACATGACATCATAATACCTGAAACTGCAATGTACAGTACGATGCAGGAAGCTGAGCTCATCGATGAGGTTACAGGAAGAACTATCCGTCCGATGGATATGGTCCATGGAAAGATATGCAACGGTCTTACAAGCCTTCCTGCTGAAATCGGCAAGCTTACAAATCTCGAGCAGTTGTTCATTGCCAACGGCGAACTTACGTCTTTGCCTGACGAGATGAAGAACCTTGTTTCATGTACAGACCTCGAACTCTATAACTGCTCTAAGATGACGCAGTTCCCGATGGTTCTGGCGAAGATGCCTTCTTTGGTGACTCTCAATCTTGCTAACAACTCGCAGTGGAGTGCGGATGAGGTTCTGAAAGGACTCAAGGCTATCGCAACAGGTCCGTCGGCGGAAAAGGTGCAGCTTCTGTACCTCAATCAGAACAGTCTGGAGGTCATTCCTAAGGAAATAAAGAACATGAAGAAGCTTGGTCTTCTTGATTTCGCTTCCAACAGTATCCATACCATTGAGGAAGCATGGGGAACAGACATCAAGCCTGTACAGCTTTATCTTGACAATAACAAGCTGTCATCCTTCCCTGTCGATGAGAACGGTGTATTCTGCTTCCTTGATGATGCCGAGACATTCTCTGTAAGGAACAACAGGTTTACTGAATTTCCTGACATATTTGATGCAAAGTCTATATACACCATAAATTCCATTGACTTCTCGTACAATATGATCGAGCGATTCCAGAATGGAGACGCTTTCAAAGGACTTAAGGTAAACACTCTTACTCTTGCAAACAATTCCCAGCTGACAAAGTATCCTATGGAGATTGCGAAGTCAAATTCTTTGGTTTCGTATATAAACGTCAGAGGATGCAATATCAGTGAGATTGAGGAAGGTGCATTCACATATGACAATGCGCTGTATCTTACTTCACTGGATCTTTCATATAACGATCTGGATGATCTGCCTTGGGATATGCATGCAGGAAACCTGCCGTATCTTTATGGCGTCGAACTTTCGTACAACAGGTTCAAGGAATTCCCATGGGAGCCTCTCGACAGCCAGTATCTGACGGTCTTTGCCATCAGGTCGCAGCGTGACGAAGATGGAGCAAGATGTCTCTCGGACTGGCCGGAAGGAATTTACCAGCACGCAGGTCTCAGGGGATTCTATATAGGATCGAACAACCTGGGAAAGATCGAGGATACAATCTCGACACTATGCTACTACCTTGACATAAGTGATAATCCTGAGATAATCTTTGATGCATCAGACATTTGCTATGCCATTCAGGTAGGTGCATATATTCTGATATATGACAAGACACAGGATATAAGGAACTGTGATATTCTTATCAACTAAAACAGGAGGATTGAGATATGAGAATTAACAGAATGTTTTTAGTGATGGCTGTCATGGTTGCAGCTGCATCATGTGTCGAGACTCCGGTTGTTGAGTTTGATGTGGACCTGAATGAAATCAGGATGGGCGCCGCAGGCGGAGAAACGAAAATCAAGGTCTCTTCGCCGGGAAGCTGGGTGGCAATGACCGAGTCTCCGTGGATTACAGTATCTCCTGCCAACGGAAGAGGTACC